>JAEOTQ010000052.1 GCA_016839785.1 Candidatus Hodarchaeota archaeon
ATATTTGAAAAAATCCTAGTATTAGCTCCATCAATAAATTTCTTCAATAATCGAAAAATGTGCCGTCGACCCTTAATAATCTGAATCTGGTGAATTATTTCCTCTTCGTCCTCTTCCACCTCCAAGCTATTTGAAATTAGAGTTAATTTGTCTTGAACTCGTGTTGCTGCGTTCTCAATCGGTTCAGAGATTCTTTGCTTCAGTATCAATGACAGTTTTTCAGGTTCGTACAGAAGACTGTATACATTCGCTGATCCAGTAATTTCATCTACTTTGACGACTTCCAATGCGATTAATGCATCAAGTACTTGATAAATTTTATTTCGGGGCACATGAGAAATAGAAACTAATTTTGAAGCGGGTACTGAACGTCCTGATTTGATTAAAGCAATTAATACTCTAGCTTCATACTCCTTTAAACCCAAATGAACTAGATCTGATATTAAGGATTGATCCATACCTGTCATGAGTACTATTTCCTCCAAAAGGATTTAATATTTTTGTAGTCACTGCAAGTGGTAATGAGATGACAAGTTTTATAAATGTTCCCACCTATAGTAACAACTGAATTTGAAAGAATGCTCAAGCGATCCTTTTAAGGATCGAATCTAATAGTGAGCGATATATGCTCATTTAGGAACACAAAAACTTTGAAATTTCATGAAAAGCTATAACCTCCAGCCAATCACATTTAACAGGTGTAATTATTGAAATATGACGTAGAATTACGAAATGTAACTAAAAAATTCGGTATGTTAACTGCTGTAGATAATTTAGACCTATCTATTAAGCAAGGAGAAATCTTCTGTTTAGTTGGACCAAATGCTGCTGGTAAAACGACAACAATAAAGTTAATTCTTGGAATACTAAATGCAGAGAAAGGGGATGCAAGCATTCGGGTCAAGGGATTCAGTATCCCGAAAGAAAAAAATAAGCTTAGGCGTATCATGGGTTATTTACCTCAGAGAAAAGCACTTTATGATATGCTTACTGCACGAGAAAATATCGAATTCTTTGCAAAGGCGAAGGGACTCTCAAATAGTGAAGCGAAGCGCAACACAAATTCAATGATAAAAAGTTTATCTCTAATGGAACATGAGAATATACTAGCTGTCCATCTATCGGGTGGGACTCAGCAACGAGCAGCTTTAGGTTCTGCAATGGTTAATAACCCTCAAATAGCTTTTTTAGATGAACCTACTGTCGGTTTAGATCCTGTTCTTAGAAGAGAGTTCTGGGAATATTTTAAAGAAATCGCCAGATCACAAAATACAACTATTCTTGTTACTACACATTATTTAAACGAAGCAGAATGGGCTGATCGGGTGGGTGTTATGAGAGATGGAAAAATCATTGCCATAGAGGCACCACAAAAGCTTATGGAACAGACAAATCAGCGAAATATGGAAAATATGTTTTTTGAATTGATAAAGGGGGAAACACAATGAGATTAACATTACTAATTATGAGAAGACTTTTCCGAACCTTATCACGAGATCATAGAACTATCGGTCTAGTTGTAGTAGGTCCACCGCTTTTCATGGTGATGTTCGGAATCGCTTTTGGTGGAGAGATTGAACATGTACCCATTGCCATAATCAATAATGATAGTGATGCTGAAGTGGTCATTACATATGGTATGTTCACGGTTTTTAATGAAACTGTTTCATCATTAGGGGATTCAATTACTAACACACTTGATCTAAATGATCCTAGAGTTGATGTCACTCCTCTTACAGATTATGAATCAGCTAAGAAAGATGTTGATCGAAAAATATATACTTGTGTTTTACTAATTCCTGTGAATTTCACATATAATCTAGTAAGCCCCCAAGGGTCAAATATATCTTTAGAGATTTATTTTGATAATTCTAACCCTCAGGTAGGGGGAGTAGTAATTCAAGCAATCCAAGAGTCTTTCCAACAAGCTACTGGAGAATTTCGAGCAAATCTTGGGTTTGATATCACTTACGCTTATGGAGAGGATATTTCAACTTTAGATTTCTTTACACCAGGTATGATTGTCTATGGCGTCTTTTTTTTCTCTTTTATGCTCGTAATAATGACATTAATAGAAGAAAGAAGATCAGGAACATTATCATTACTTCTTCAATGCCCATATGATAAAATTGAAATAATTTTAGGGTATCTAGCTGCATTTTCAATCGTCAGCACAATCCAAACTACATTGATAATTCTTATAGCTGGAATTGTTTTCCAAGTATCCCTGGGAGCTACAATTGCAAACTACATTTCTCTCTATATAGCAGCGATAATTGTTGGGTGGACTGGTTTAGTACTAGCTATTTTTCTCTCAGCATTTGCTAGATCCGAATTTCAGGCGGTACAATTCATACCTATAACGATAATTCCAATCTTACTACTATCTGGAATTGTAATTCCACTTAGCCAAATTCCAGAAATTATCAGGTGGGTTAGTTATTTGTTTCCGACGACATATTCTGTTGAATTATTGAGACAAATCGCGATAGAAGGGTATGTCCTAGAGCCTTTCAATTTTGGACTATTATTTCAAATTGGCTTTGTTATGATGCTTGTGATTGCTAGCAGGTTAACTCTAAAGGAAAATTAAGTGATAGATGAGGATGTTGTAGGTACTTTTGCTACTTCCGCTTACATCTTAGAAAGAACTTTAATAAGATCCTTTCCAACAGCAGGAATTATAGATATTGGTTCATAACCAACATCTGCGATAGGAAAATTATCTCCAAAAACACCTGTTCGAACAAGGATAACTTGCATTTTCGCATTTCTTGCTGCAAGTAAATCCACTAAGGTATCCCCTATAAATACCGCATCCGCTTTATTTATGTTTAACAGAGAACATGCATAGTACAAAGGAATAGGTGATGGTTTGGAGAATCCAATGCTCTTTGATTCAATCAAAACGTCAAAAATATCTAAATGCGAACCGAACCGCTTATTCAACAATCGGGGAGAACCATTAGATACAATCCCGAGAAGGTACCCTTGTAATTTGAGTTGTATCAGTGTCTCAATTACTCCTGGAAAGATATGGGGAGAACTATCCCATTTTAGAAATTTCCAAAAGGCACGCATTAAACCATTACCCAATCTTAACCATGTAAGGTTAAAATCTGTTTTTAGCGTAATGAATAATTCAGGTTTAAACCAGGAATGCTTCTTACCTGAGTTATAGATTACACCTAATCTATGAAGGTAATAACGAATGATCTTCGAATTTGGATTGGAAATAAATTCTTGGGCTATAAATTGAGGAAAAACGCGGAGAGTATTCACTAAAGTGCCATCTAAATCAAAAAGGAGAGCTTTTGGTTTCATGACTACATTTGTCAGACAACTCTTTATAAAGAATTCTGGACAGGATGAGTCATACATCCGCTATCCGGCAGGGTAGCAATACTAGAGTGTATACTATCCATTGGGACTACTTGGGGACCAGTGTGAAACCGCTGAAGAATATTACAGGCGACATTGTAGTCGGCATTCAGGTGAACTCCACACTTCTGACAGCAAAAAGAACCACGCGATGAACGATTTTTCTTCGCTAGATATCCACATTTACTACATTGCTGGGAGGTATACGCTTCGTTAACTCGGATTACGGTCATCCCAACCAGTTTAGCCTTATATTCGAGTATTTGCACAAGTTTAAGAAAGGGAAGCTGGACAAACGATTGATTGGTACGTTTTCCGAGGTTGCAATGGTGCTTCCACCCCGTATTATACCCAAGAACGAGGGTGTCAATATTCTGCGTTAAACAATAATTGATAATTCGACGGGAGGTTTGATGAAAGAAATCTTGGAGACGGTTTATCCTAACCCGATGAAGTCGCAGGATACGGCGAGTCAGGAGTTGATGATTGCAAGGGAGCGTGTTTTTTGGTGCGCATTCCTACCCTTTTTGAAAATTTTCGCTCTTATAAGTTTGTACCCGAGAGAGAGCGGTGAAAATGACGAATGTAACGAAACTGAGTCTTTATATCTAAGACGAAAATTCAATTATTTGATGTCGGACAAATTCAACCATACATTCTCCTCGCTGTAAAGAAGCGTCTAGAAGTATTCTTTAGAGTTTGTCATCATTGGGATAAATTGTTCCTTAGGTGATTAAAGTATCTGTACTCGGTTTAAAAAATTCTTTGATTTTATCACCTCTTGCAGAAATTACTATCCCCCCTTTTCGTAGGATTTGTGCTGAGTTTGGGGCAGTAACAATTAGTGAAATGACATACGCAAAGGGAATAATTTACAACAATCCAAACTCTTTAAGAAGGATAGCTCGTGCAGAAACTGAAGAAAAATACGGAATTCAACTCTTAACCAATAATCCAGAAGACTTAGTAAATACGATAGAGCTCATTGAATCAGAAAAACTCTCTGATTTTATTGAACTGAATTTAGGATGTCCTAAACCGAAAATTACTAATGCAAGGCTCGGTGCAGCTCTTTTAAGAATACAAGATCATATGTTACTGAAGGAATTGTTGGAAATTGGGAGTTTTAGCTCAAAATTGCCTTTTACAGTGAAGATCCGAGCAGGTTTTGATACTGTTACATTCCCTGATGTCCTAAAATTGGCCGAGAAAACTAATGTTTCATTTGTCACTCTCCACTCTCGTTTAGCTACAGATACTTACCAAACTCCTGCAAGATCGGAATATTGGAAACAGGCTGTAGAAATTACTAGTATCCCTATTATCGCAAATGGTGATGTTCAATCTTTTGATCATGCTTGTCAGATTATTGAACAATTTGGGGTTGATGGTGTGGCAATTGGAAGATCAGCAAGAGGAAATCCCCAAATTTTCCAAAAACAGGCTAAATTGTCTTCACGAGAGGTATATGATAGATTAATTCAATACATGAAAAATACAGTGTACTTTAATCTCTTTAATTTACGAGTACAATCTGCTGATTTTATGAAAAATTTTCGTTATGCAGCTAATGCGCGTAAAACAATTCTTTCAATGAATAATCCTAACGAAATAATTGAATATACTCGAGAAATGTTAGGAAAAAGATGAGGGGTAAGTAATAAAAAACATATAATTCAAAGTAGAATTGAATTTATCTTTCATCGAGCTCTTATTAGACATCCAACAAAAAAATCTTCTATTGATCTAAATAGGAATCGACTGCGATGCCCATAAATCTCAATCATGAAGCACAGGTGGAATGGGATAAATATTTAGAGGCCTCTTCTATAGAAGAGCAAATTGTGCATTTAGAACGCTTTGTGGGCGTAGTTGTGAAACATAAAGGGGTTGAAAACCATCTTAGGATGGCTAAACAAAAATTAAAACGATTAAAAGCCACCCAAGATAAAATACGTCAAGCTAAGAAAGGTTCGGGAGAAAGATGGTTAGTTCCCAAAGGTGAGGACGCTCAAATTGCTATTATTGGTACAGTTAATTCAGGAAAATCCTCCATATTGAATTCCTTAGCTGGTTCAGATTCTGCCGCTAAGGTTGGTGCTTATCCTTTCACAACTGTGAAACCTGAAGTTGGATCAACAACCGCGAGGGGCGCTCGTTTACAACTTGTAGAACTCCCTGCAGTGGTTGAGGGGAGTGTACGTGGAGAAATGTCTGGAAAATTAGTCCTTGCGGGAATTCGTAATTCGGACTGTGTGATATTAACGGTTGATTTGTCGCAAAATCCCGTTGAACAGGTAGAGCTTATTTTCAAAGAACTCTCTATAGGTAAAATTCGATTGAACACCGAAAAACCCCCCGTGACGATTGAAAAGGTGGGGTCAGGAAATATACAGATCTTTAATTCCCATCATTATGAGGGAAAGGGAAATGATGAAATCCTTGAAATAATGAGAACAAAAGGATATATGAATGTAATTGTAAGGTTTCATGGACCTACAACAGTAGATCAATTTTTCGATTCTCTGGATCATACTATCAGTTATCTACCAGCAATTATTTTTGGTACAAAGGGAGATTTAAAAGGATCAAGGGCTAATTATTCAATATTACTGGAATATTTAGCAGAGAATAGTCTACCAATTGAAATCATACCTGTTTCTAGCTCTAATGACGAAGGGTTTGATGATATTGAGGAGGAAATTTTTAGAAAACTGAGAAAAATAAGAGTATACACCCGTAATAATGTCGGTGATATTGCTGAGCGGCCAATAATTCTGGACAAAGGAAGCACGATAGAAAATGCTATAGAAGTCCTATCTAAGAAAATGCTAGCATATTTTCGATTTGCTCGTGTGTGGGGAAAATCTGCAAAATTTGATGGAGAAAAAGTGGGATTAGATCGAATTTTGGAAGATGGAGATGTGATTCAAGTATTTGCTTGAACATTCTTTACGGTGTATAATTACTTTATAGTTTTCTGGTATAATAATATTAAATAATTAATTGCGAATATTACGCAAATAGAGAAAATATCTCACAAGAGCGAAAAATTACCCCAACTTTTTTTTCTCACGAAAATTAGGGACGAAATGTTGGATATACTCGGAACTATGAAAATATTTGAAATAGAGCTGTCTTTCAGGGATTTTAATGGTAGATAATTGGCATTCTGTTGATACTCGTACACTAATGACTGACTTAGGAGTGAATGACGATTTAGGTCTGTCGTCCGAAGAAGCTAACCATCGTATAGAAAAATATGGTTTAAATGAGTTAAAGAAAAGTGAGAGTAAATCACCAATTACCCTATTCTTTGAACAATTCGTTGATCCACTTGTTATCATTCTTCTCGTTGCACTTCTAATTTCAATAGTAATCGGGATTTTTTCCACTAATGAACATGAAAAGATAGAATATTTTATTGATTCTGCAGCAATTTCCATAATAGTATTATTCAATGCTTTCTTTGGTTTTATCCAGGAATATAGGGCTGAAAAGTCAATTGAAGCACTTAAATCTATGGCGGCTCCTTATACAACAGTTGTTCGAGATGGAAAAAAAGATCGTATTGAAGCAAATCAATTAGTACCTGGAGATGTTGTTTTTCTTGAGGAAGGGGACAAAGTGCCTGCTGATGGAAGATTACTCCAATCTCTTGCTCTACGTATTGATGAGAGCATGTTAACTGGAGAATCTTTTCCAGTTGCAAAAAATGCGAATACAACAGTACCCATGGATGCCCCTGTTGCAGAAGTGTACAATTCAGTTTTCAGTGGAACAAATGTATCACGCGGACGAGGGCAGATTATTATAACTCAAACTGGTATGAAAACCGAATTTGGGAAAATTGCACAGGGCTTAATGGAGGAATCTAGAGAAGAAACTCCGCTACAACAGCGATTATCAACTTTAGGGAAATATATTGGTATTGGAAGTCTTACTATATGTGCTATCATTTTTGTTATTGGAATTATGCTTGGTAGACAAGCTCTAGAGATGTTTATTGTCTCTGTTGGTCTTGCAGTTGCTGCTGTACCTGAAGGACTACCTGCAGTAGTTACACTATCATTAGCTCTGGGCGTACAAAAGATGAGCAAAAAAAATGCGATTATTCGTCGTTTACCATCGGTAGAAACACTCGGATCCATAACTGTTATTTGTTCCGACAAAACAGGGACATTAACTATGAATAAAATGACTGTTCGCAAAATATTGACTGTAGATGATGAATTTGATGTTGCAGAAAAGCTAGAATTGAATAATGCACTGAATGATATCTTATTAATTGGTAAAGAATGTAACAATGCCCAAATTTCTGAGGTTCAAACAGGGATTGATGTTGGAGATCCTACTGAATTAGCCCTATTGAGAGTAGCTAGACGTTTGAATCTTCCAGAACCATCTCTGGAACGAGTATATGAAATTCCATTTGATTCAGATTCAAAAAGAATGACTGTAGTTGTGAAAGATGATGCTAATAAGTATTCTGTGTTGATGAAAGGCGCACCTGATGTACTCATCAATATTTGCACTCATTACTTAACGAACGGAGAAGTAAAAGAACTAGATGAGAAGAAACGTGCGATTTTAGAGGAACAGGAACAAAACATTGCCACCTTAGGATATCGAATGCTAGGTATGGCATCAAAACAAATTGAAAGGGAAAAAGCCGAATTACATGTATTTTCAGAGGATAACGAAGAATTAGAATCAGGAATGACATATATTGGAACGGTTGCAATCATGGATCCTCCACGTGAAGGTACAAAAGAAGCAATTGCCACTTGTAGAGATGCTGGAATTCGGCCTATTATGATTACTGGGGATCACCTAAAAACTGCAGTTGCAGTTGCCTCTGAAATAGGATTAATAGAAAAACCTGAGGCAGCTATCGCATTAGAGGGGCGTCAACTATCGAAAATGTCGGATCAAGAGCTATCTGAAAGAGTGAAGGATACAAATGTATTTGCACGAGTTTCTCCTGAACATAAGCTAAGATTAGTTACAGCTTTAAAAGAGAACAATCAGATAGTTGCTATGACAGGTGACGGTGTGAATGACGCACCTGCATTAAAAAGAGCTGATATTGGAGTTGCGATGGGAATTTCTGGTACCGATGTATCTAAAGAAGCTTCAGATATGGTGTTGGCTGATGATGATTTTTCAACCATTGTTGGTGCGATTCTAGAAGGAAGAACAATTTATGATAACATGCGTAAGTTTGTTCTTTACTTACTCTCATGTAATGCAGGAGAGATAATGGTGATGTTATTAGGAATGATTCTCACCTCTTTACTTTTCCAAGAACCAATCTTACCTCTTCTAGCTATACAAATTCTATGGGTAAACCTAGTAACAGATGGATTGCCCGCATTAGCATTGGGTTTAGATCCTCCTGATGCTGATGTGATGGTAAGAAAACCTCGTGATCCAGATGAGCAAATCTTGACAAGAAAGTCTATTTATTTCATTGTTTATTCAGGATTAATGATTGGGATTGGTACTTTGCTGCTATTCTTTGTGTATTTGTTACCTGAAATTATGAATGGTGTAGCTCCCACCCCAGAGGACATTATTTTTCCTAGAACGGTCAGTTTCACAATGCTTATAGTGTTTCAAATGGTAATGGCCCTCAATATCCGAAAGGAAGATCATTCTTTATTAGGAAAGGAATTCATTAGGAATCCCCATCTACTATTAGCCATTGCTAGCTCTGTGTTCCTACATTTAATGATTCTCTACTTACCTATACTTCAAGGAATATTTGATACTACAGCTTTAGGGTTGATTGATTGGTTTGTAATCATTTTTGTTGGCAGTATTCTTGTTCTTATTGACGAAATTCGTACAATTCTTGCAAAGAAGGTTCCTCGATTGCACCACTTAGCTGGGTACTGGTAACTTTCTGATGCAATATATCTAAACAAGTAATATCCAAAGCAAAGAATTTTAATCATCAAAATTGGCTCATAGTGATATAGTTTATTCGGAAATTCTCCTTGCAATGGTGGAATAGATGGTTTCGATTAGAAGGATTCGCGTAAATCGATTTCTTAATGCAACTATATTTTTCTTATTGACACTTCTGCAGATGATCATTGTTTCATGGATTTCTATTAGTCAAGTTCCAGAAGAAGGATCAGAATTTACATTTGCAAAGATTCTTGGATTTTATATCTCGATTAATCCGTTTTCAGAACTAGCTTTTACAGCTGTTTTAGTAATCCTAACAGGAGGATTGCAAATTTTGTTATTAGCATTCTTAGTAAACGTTGTTTTTTCAAACAAAAATATGATACAAATTTATCCACTACCTAAGCGAGGAATAGCTCATTTACCAGAAGAGGAACAATTAGTAAATAAAACTATAAATATTGTATCAAAAGTAGCAACCCGTGCAAAAATCAAGGTGAAAAAAATCTTTGTTTATCGAAAAAGCGTACCAAATGCTTTCAGTCTAGATTTAATACCTATTCCATTTTTACGAAGACCATATATAGTACTAAATACAAATGTACTTGAAATACTCAATGATAATGAAATAGAAGCAGTAGTAGCACATGAACTAGCACACGTCAAACATGGGGATAGTTTATTTCGTTTAATCTTATCAATACCCCGTTTATTTCTCAATCTTGCTTATTTATTCATCTATCTTCAAGTTCTAACAGGAATTCAAAACGCTCTGTTTGAAAACTTTAGACCGATAGATGCAATAGAGAGAACGCTCTTTTTAGGGTTGATATATTTAATCATCGCAATCCTAACTAAATTCACTGTAAGGTTCTTGTATTCTGCGAATCGACAGGCTGAATTTTTATCTGATTATTTCGCTGCTCAGCTAGTAGGATCTGGTATCTTAATAAACTCGTTGATCCACCTGGGACAACGAAGTGAAACAATGCAAATTTTGTCTCACGAAATTGAATGGCTAAATGGATTAGCAGGAGAAAAAAAACCATCAGCTGACTTTATGCGTAATATAAATCATCGATTTCCTAGAACACAATTGAATGAGGACGTTGCACGAGAACTAGCACCTAGAATTTTTCTTGAGGAGAAGTTTTATCAGTTAATGACCGCCTACGGATTGAAAATAGATAAAGATTATCAGGATAAGCTAATCATGCAGGCAGTACCTTCATTGTTGGAGAAAAGATCGAAATTTTTCGAAACAATGCATGATAATGAAGAAGTTCTCACTCCTACAAAGTTGAAAGAGAAGACAATTGATTGGCGAATTTTCGATTCTGATGAGAGTTATTACTTGGATGCAGAAGAACTTGATAATTTCATAATTACATTGCTTTCCCATCCTCAGAAAATGGTCTTTGAAAATGAAATCTTACAGACTTCAGAAAAGGACAGTGATCATCCAAATTTTAGAACGAGAATACTTCAAATATATAAAATCTTTCATCCACAAAACTACAGCAAGATTCTGGATCAAATCATGACTCAGAAGGACTCTACTGTTCATTCTGAAAGTGAAAAACCCACAAATACGGATTAGAAGTATAAAACTTTTTCTAACATGTTAAGGATTAATCGTTCATTTTCTGGTAAAAGAAATAGTTTCACGTTATTCATTCTGCGTAAATGCCCAAGAAGTGGTTTTGTTAGTTGCAAAGTTTGACGTCTAGGCGTAACAATGATTCTTACATCTTCAAATTTCCTCAAAACAGGTAAGAAATCTCTGCCTGAGGTTGCCAATAAATCAGATATCAATACTAGGGTTTTTTTCTTAGTGATGATTGTAGAGAGTTCTTTTTGGGCTTTCATTAAAGCTGAATGAATATCAGTTTTTCCACCAGAGCTTAATTTAATCAATTTTTTCACAATTTGGCTGCTAGAAATCCTTTTATCCTTCATACTTTTAATTACAATAGGTTGTGTGTCAAAACCGACAATCCCCATATCTTTTTTTTCTAAAGCTAAGCTAAAAATTATAGCAGAAATTATAATAAACTTCAAATGTTGAATAACGGAATGACTCTTATCAATGAGGAGAATAACAGCTGACTTTCTTTCTTTTCGTTCTTCACAGACAACGTGTGAATAGTTAAAGGTGGCATCTCCCGAAGCTAAGAACTTAAATATAGTTTTTTCAATATTCCACCTTCTACCTGGCATATATGGTATTCTAAGAGGATATTTCGATCGATCAATACTATGAAAAAATGATTCAGAATGCCTTATCATTCTTGGGATTAGTATTTTCATTAATTTTTTTTCAATAGATGGTTCTAGGTGATCTTTTATTTGAAAAATTAAACTAGATGACTCTAAAACAAGGTTAGAATCAAATTTATCCATTTGCAAGACATCAGCTACTACATGAGGATATGATTCGGCTAATATCTCTACTGCGTATAAATTTCGTGATTTGAGGGCTTGTTCAGTAAATTCAATCGTTTTTGATGTATCTAATTTCTGTTGAAGTCGATACTCAAGGATGGTTTCAATTAGATTAACGTGTTGAGCTGAAGTTGATAATTTAATCGAATGGTTTGATATTGCGGGACCTTTATCCCGCTTTATACGTTTTTTGGTCTCTTGTCAAAAAAGATTTCAGTTGCAATCTCATCCAAACACTCCTCTATTGATCGTGAGATATCAGGCTGTAATTTAACTTTACCGGAATACACTGCATTGATCGCTTGTGAAATTTGTTTTTCTTTGCTTTCTTCATCCATTAATAACTGTGTCAGTTGAATTGCAGCGCGAATACTTGCACCTCGTTCAAAATTAGCTTCAGTTCGAGTCTTTTCCGTGAATATTACACATTTCTGTATTAACCCTTTATCAGTGCATCCTGTCCTTAATTTAACTATCTTTTCAGCGATTTTCCCAGTTTTATGAGTCAAATGAACTCTAATGCATCTATCGAAGAATGCTTCGGGAAGTGGATTTGTTCCAATATATTCTGCAGGATTCAGGGTGAAAATTGTGTAAAATCCGTCTGTGGCTTTTATAGACTTATATTGTGGAATTTCAATAGATCTTTCACTGTAATCCATTGCAGAAAGTGCACCATTGATCGATTCACTTGGCGCGCGGTTTACTTCATTGAAAAAGAATAGTCCTCCGTTTAACATTGCTAATGTTAAAGGTCCTGGTATAAAGGATTTTTCCCCAAATCCTGATTCGATTACTAGTGCTGGATCAAACCACCCTCGAAGTTGTGTAATTGTTAAATTTTCATCCCCGTCCGCTCTGTAGAAGGGTCTCTTCAGAGACAAAGCAATTGTCTTGGCTAACTCCGTTTTTCCTGTTCCTGATTCTCCTTCAATAATTATACTGATATTTTGCTCAATGGCTTTCAAAATAAGGATGATTTGGTCATCTAAATCGATAAGATTCTTCTTACACTCACCAAGGATTTTCTGAACTTGCATTTAGTCACCTTGTGGTTTTACATGGTTGCTATTCGATAAATTGTTACTCAATATCAAGGAAGCTGCGTTTTAAGGTGACAAGTTCTTTATCTGTGTTATAGTCAATCCAACCCTCAGACTCTAACTCCTTCATTAAACGTTCTGCGAAAACAAGTTGAATTGCCACCGTTTTTGCCAATTCCTTTACCGAGGCTTTTTGAATATCTTGAAGAACAAAAAGGATAGCATATTTTGGATTTTTGGAGAGATTTATTTTTAGAACTTCAACTGCTTGCTTATACTGCTCGGATTCTTCCTTTAATTTCGTCAGCTGACGAGTAAGCACATCATTCTCCCCGTTACTTTTTGTAATCTCATTCTGAAAGGTATTCAGTTTTTTTTCCAATCTTTGATTTTCATTGCTTGATTCTTTTAGCTGGATTCCTAGACTCTTTATTTCTACTTCATATGTCTCTTTTTGTCTTTCAAAGTTAGCACTTTTCGTTCTAGACCCATCAATCTCTTCCCTTAGACTTTCATGCTTACTCCTAAAAGATTCTAATTCTTTTAATGCCTCAGTGGCTTCAAGGTTTTTGGTTTTAAGTTGAGTTTCATGCTCGAGGATAGATGATTTTTGTTTTTCATATTCGATCTTTAACGTTCCCAGATTCTCCCGGGCTTCATTCAGAGCTTTCTCTATGACATCAATTCGTTCATTTTTGGCCTGGATTTCCACTTGTAAATCTTCCGTTGAAGTCATGAGAGCTCTATTTTCTGTTCTTACTTTTTCCTTGGCTTCTTTTGCCTCATTGAGTCGTGATTGAAATTTCTCGATTAATGTATTCTTTTCGTCCATTTCCTGTTGAGTATGTGTCAAGCTACCTTCTACTTGTTCCCTAGAAGACTCGCTCGAATCAAGTTTTTGCTTAAAATCAACTTTTTCCTTTTCTAAATTTTCAATCTTATTTTCTAATTGATTAATTCTGTGATTTAGGTCTTCTATTTCTTTAACCTTTTGATCAACAAGATTTTGAGAGTTTGATAGTTCTTTACGGACAGTTAATGCTTCTTCACTAGTTTCTCCTGAATCAATTACGAGGTCTTCATTTTCCTTTTCCAAAATTTGGTTTTTCTCTTCTAATTCGGCTATAGATTTCTTTACTTCTCTGATTTGAGAATTTAAAGCCTTATTTTCGTCTAATAGGTTGTCTGCTTGCTTTGATGAAGATTCTTTTACCTTATCAACTTCTTTTTGGAAAACAGTCTTTAAATTCGTAATTTCATTGTTTAATTCATTGTTCTGTTCTTTTAAGGTAATATTTTCTTCCGCATGACTGGTTAACACCTGAACTTCTGATTTTAAATTCTCTACTTCAATATCCCTATTACCAATTACAGTTTGTAGTTCTTCGATCTCTAATCTTGTAGTCATCAGAGTATTTCCGATAACTTCATATTCTGCCTCAATTTTGTCCTTTTCTAATTTTGCTTGTTTCATTTCTCTCTGAGCTTCATCAAATAGCTCTTGAAGTCGATTTATTTCTTCTAATTGTTCTTGATATTTTTCGGATGATGTTAAGGACTTTGATTTCAACTGAGATATTTCTGTTTCTTTTTCTCCTAATAATGTCTCCAAATTACTGATCTTTTTCTCAAATGATGAAGCATCTGGTGCTTGTTGCTTAAGTGTTTCAATTTCATCCCGTAATTGCTGGAGCTCACGTTTGGAAATAAGGGTTGAATCTGACTCTGGTTGAATAAGATCAATATTATCTATATCTTTGAGTCCTCTTTTAGAAAATTCTGTATGTGCATCCTTATTAAAGGCAATCATTTTCTCTTTTAGACTCTCAATAATTTCTTCAACATCTTGCAATGTATAGTAAGATTTAGGTCTTGATTGAAGCCTCTGTACGCTACTCTTCATTTCAGATGAAATTTCGTGTTCCAATTTTTGAGCTTGTTGGGCTATACTTCTTATAAAAGCAAGTTTGGGATTGTTACTGGCCAAAGTTCTGAACCCTCTATTTTTTGACAAAATATGATTAATTAAAGTAATATAAAATTATTCCACAATAGTATTCACGGTTAATCTCTAGATAGATGATTTCACTTTTTAAAATAACGGTTTAATATCTATCGAATTTTAGAGTAAATATTACTTAGGTGTACCTTCCTCAGGAATCATATTTTCCTTTAACTGATTTAATTCTTTTTCAAAATCAGCAAAACGTCCTTGGTAGAGGTTTAAAAATGCCAAATCAAGATGAGAAGTTCCTGTTTGGGGATCATATCCAATAGTTGACAATAATTTGAAATTCTTCTGCTGGATAGATTTCAGAAAATTAGGTAATTCTTCCAGGTTTTTTCTTACGGCATCAAGAACTTTTAACGCGCTTTTTTCATTTGTCGTGAGATTTTGTGTAAATGATTCAACTTGGGGAAGAATAATTATTCGTAAGCGACTTCGGATTTCATCCTTGCTTAAGGTGGAATCAATCGCTAGTTTTTTCACCCAATCCACAATCGTCTCAAAATTGCGTAAACCATTTTTCTGTAATTTTATCCAGTTTAATAGGGTTTCTAAAACATCTTCAATAGTACCCAACTGTTTGAACAACTCATCAGGTTGCTCTAATGTGGTATCGATTTGTGTTTTAAGTAGTGATAGCGAGTCAAATATTTCTTCAAAATAATCTTGATAGGATCTTGAATCATCATCTAGGTTTTCCATGATAGTTTCACATCTTAACAGCGAATAAAAGAGAATAAATCCTAACTGAAGCCGATTTCTACAATATTCTAGGACATTGGCCATTTAAAGCTATTCATACTTAGAATACCTAGAGCGATCAAATTAAAGAAAAAAATTATCAGAATTTAATTATTATATTAATTTTTCCTGGATTAATGGCACTTGTCCAATAGAAATACACCCATCTCCACAAGGGATTTGTTTGTGATATATAGGAGTGTATTTTTTACCTGCACTAACAATATTTCGATAAAATTCAGAAAATATCGCTTGATTGTAACATACACCTCCAGACATTCCAATTTTTTCTATTCCATGTCTCTCTGCCATTAGAATTGAGACATCTGCTATCGTCTTTGCTAAACTCCTCTCTGCTGCATGAGCTAGTAAATATTTGTTTTTTCCCTCAAGCATCCCGTACCACACGGTTTGAAGAAGCTCTTTAGTCTGAATTTCGATAGAACCTACGCTATTCTTCTTATATGGTATCTCTAAAGTAAGTTCTGAGTTGCTAATTTTATTTTTTGAAAAAGATTCAAGTTTAATTGCCGGTTCGCCCTCATATGTACGAAATTTGGTCACACCAAGCATGACACTAAGAATATCAAGGACACGGCCACAGCTTGAGGTCAAGTTGTGACTGGAAATATTGTGATTTTTTAATTGTTTACTCAAAGAATTGAGAAGAAGTGAATAATTTTCAGAGTCTGTGATCCATTTTAGCCATGGAAGGGATTCAATGCTTTCAGTAACCTCCTCAGATGACATGAATGAAAGAAGATTGGCTAAAAATGCTCGATGAGGTTGTTTTATTGCTAAGTCCCCCCCTGGAATTGATAGAACTTCTAAGTGTGCTACTCTTTCAAAATTTGAGTAATTTCCCATCAATATTTCTCCACCCCATATTGTTCCATCTTCTCCATAACCCGTTCCATCTAAAGCGGCACATATGATAGTCTCTTCGGGGTGTACTCCCGCATCAATGGCTAACGCACTAAGATGGGCAAAATGATGTTGAAATTGAAAAAAAGGTACACCAGCTTTTTCCGACCATTCCTTACCAAGAGTAGTAGAAGAAAATTGCGGATGTAAATCGCCGCCTATTCCTTGAATTTTCTCAATCCCTAGTAAAGAACGCATATGCTTCATACTAAGTTTAAGAAATTCGATATTTTCTAACGTACTGAGGTGTCCAATATGCTGGGTCGGAAAAACTCTTTTTCCTATGCCAATAGCACCAACTGTATGCATTTCTGCTCCTAATGCCATCACTACTGGAGCATTATGCTTCCAAGGTAAAGATATTGGTTCAGGGACATAGCCCCGGCTCCTTCGAATTATTAATGGATATTCCTGGTTATCAAGTAAATGAAGACGGAGAACACTATCATCAATACGTTGGTAAATAGTTCTATCATGGAGTAGAAAATAATCTGCAACTGTTGACAGATTTTTTTGAATTTGTGAATTTCTAATGAGTATTGGCATGTTGGAGGGATTACCAGAAGTCATTACTAATGCGGGATCATTTATACTATGAAATAGTGTAACATGAATTCCTGCATACGGAAATAATACCCCAATATTGTGTAAATTTGGAGAAATATATTCAGAAAGGGAATATTGGTCATTTTTGTCTAAGAGTAAGATTGGTCTAATATAGGAATTAAGATAATTTGCCTCAAGTAATGAGCAATGGGCAAATTGCTGGGTAGTACGTTGATTTTTTGAAATCACAGCAAATGGTTTTTCTCCTCTTGCGCCTTTCCAATCCCGTATTTTGAGAATTGGGTCATCAAGCATCGTTCTACACGCAATATGAGTACCTCCAATTCCTTTAATTGCGATTATATTTCCTTCATTAAGTAGTTTGGACGGGATATTCACATTTCTTCTAAAATCTTCAGGAGAAAGTATTATATTCCCTTTATTGTCAAGTAAACGATATTGAGGCCCACATTCCCAACAACAGGTGGTTTGAGCATGAAATCGTCTATCAGTTGGATTAGTATACTCTCCTAAACACGTTGAACATAATGGAAAGTCCTCCATGACTGTCCTAGGACGATCATATGGTAAGGATGATATTACTGAGTATCTTGGGCCACAGTCGACACAGGATGTGAATGGATAATTTAATCTACGTTGATCGAATCCCATTTCATTGATACATTTCTCACATATCGGTAAATCTGGAGGAATATAAGACCCTTCATTCCCTCTTGTCAAAGTACTTTCAGCAATTTGAAACTTAGTGAGATAAGCATTATCAATTGAAGCAATGTCAAAATTTGTATCAAATTTCTCGTATCGCGCGAGAGGTGGTTTCAAGTGTTGTAATTCATCGATAAATGTTAGAATTTGACCTTTTGATCCTTTAATTTGGATTTCCACCCCTGCATCCCCTCTATTGAGAACAAAACCAACTAATTTGTGCCTGATAGCAAGGTTATAAACAAATGGTCGGAATCCGATACCTTGAACCACACCATTTATCATGATTTGACAGTACACGGGTTTACCTCAATAGTTAAATCGAATCATCGGGTATCGGGAGAAGTAACAATAAATTCTAACCGACTTTCTTTGAAAAACTGGCCATAATATTTTTTACTCCTTCTTTTTTCATATGTCTTATCCAATAATTGGGTTGGTTCCTCTTACAATGTGTTTAGCTATACCTGCACAGGTTCAAGAATTCTTAGAAGATAGTATGATTATTGCCGACTTCGGTCGTGGAGTGAAAAGAGAGGTAAGCATAGCCTTATTAGGGGAGGAACTAAAGGTTGGAGATTGGATACTCATTCATACAGGTTACGCTGTATCAATAATGTCCCAAGAAGAAGCAATGGAATCTTTAGCGCTTTGGGAAGAACTTTGGAAGTCGGAGGAAGAAGCGAAAAAATCTTTCGGAGAATCTTAACAAACACGAGGAATAGGCTCCCCAATAGGTTTATCCAAGATTCTATGCCCACCAATGGTCGTTTTTAGGAAGACTTGCCCTTTTCGGGAATCTTTAACCTGTCCAATCGCAACTGCTTGTTCCCCAAGATGATTAGATCTTAATAGATTCAGGACTTTGTCAGCATCGTCTGGATGGACTGCAATTATTGCTTTTCCCTCACAGGAAACATGCAAAGGGTCAATTCCGAATATTTCAGCTACGATTTTCACATCGTCTGAGAACGGAAGGGCAGTCTCATCAAGCCAAATGGAAACATTTGATTTGGTTGCCCACTCGGTTAAAACGCCTGTTAGTCCTCCACGAGTAGGATCTTTCATAGCGTGTACTCGATAGGCTAAAATGGGCTGAATTAAGGATTGTAATGCTGCTACATCTGATTTTAATTCGGTTTCTAGTTCCATTCCCTCTCTAGTAACAAGCATTGCAAATCCATGATCTCCTAGTGAACCTGTTGTAATAATAACATCTCCTGGAACAAGTGAACTATCAGTTATTCTCTGACCCGATGGTATTTCGCCAAGACCAGTTGTATTTATTATTAATCCAGTTTCATCCATCGATCCTATTGGCATGACCTTGGTATCGCCAGCAACAATACCAATCTTGTATTCTTCGGTAATAGCAACAATGGTATCGATAATTTTAGCTAGATCGGCAAACTTTAGTCCCTCTCTTATTACAAGCGCAAGTGTCATTGCAATAGGATGGGCACCCATCATAAGAAGATCATTTATCGTTCCAGCTGCTGCCAAAGTACCAATATTCCCTCCACGGAAAAATAACGGAGAAACCGTAAAGGAATCTGTAGTGAGAACAATATCAATAGACCGATCTGGGAGAGGGATTATTGCTCCATCGTCGAATGATTCTACTCCTACTCCTTCTTCTGTAATTTTTTTAGTTTTTATTCGACTAGTTATAAATTCAAGGAGAATATCCATTTTCTTTCCTCCTTGTCCCATGTCCAGCTCCACTATTTTGTAATCAATAGTATCCAATATTAATTACCATCCTTTTAAGTATCATTATTGACGCGAAACAATCTGGTATCTATCTACTAAACTAAATATCGATAAAATACCTTTAAGAATTTATATGTGCTTCCTTGCAATCATTATTTCAAGAAGATGGTTTAAGGTATACTGAGGTGAATATCAATGACTCTTGGACAACCTGATACAGTTATTTATAATGGGAATATAGTGACCTTCGACGATAAAAATACTACCGCACAGATGATTGCAATAACGGATGGAAAATTCAGTTATGTGGGAGACCACGATGAAGAATTAATTAAGAAGTCCAATAGGTCTATTAATCTTGAAGGAAAAACTATACTTCCAGGCTTCATTGACCTTCATACACACCTTTGGACTGAAGCCAACATAATAGATGTTGATCTAGGCGGAATTAAAACACGTGAAGATACCTTAAAGAAAGTAGAAAAAACTGTCATATCTAAAAAACCTCATGAGTGGGTTTTTCTCTCGGGTTGGGATGAATCTTTCTGGACCGATAAAAAAGAATTTCCTACATTGATAGAGTTAGATAGAATAAGCAAAATAAATCCTATATACATGAAAAGAGAAGATGGACACCTTGTTGTTGTGAATTCACTGGCATTGGAGCAGTTATCAATTCCAACAGAGCATAAAGGGGTAATGAAAGATAAAGATGGACTACCAACGGGGGTTTTGAAAGATGTTTGGCTTGATCTAACCCCCTATTATCAGAAACTTATTCCAAGAAGTATTAAAGCATCCTGTGAAATTGCTGCATCTGTTGGAATAACAGCTGTTGTTGATAATCTTACTATCATGCCAGAAGGTCAGAAAAACATCTTGAAGGAATATTTTGAGTTAGATTTAAAGAACGAACTGCCAATACGTATTTTTTTAAACCCAACTCGTGATTTGATGAAAAAATATGTTGAAGAAGGTGTAAAGCGAAACCAAGGAACTGATAAGTTGCGTTATTCTGGATATAAAGGTTTTTTTGATGGTGCAATTGGATCTCATACAGCTATGCTATCTTTCGAGTATGTAGATGTAGGTAATAGGGGGGATAAATTTCTAGATGAAGCAGAGCTAGTGTCGCAGATTAAATTTGCAGAAGAAAATGAGTGTACCATTTGCATTCACGCAATTGGCGATCAAGCTATAGAAAAATTGCTAGATTGCTTTGAAGAAGGAGTGAGAAGAGCTGGTAATGCCGTTACTATGAATAAACATAGAATTGAACATGCTGAAATGATAAATGATATTCAAATTGGAAGGACGAAGAAACTTGGAATCATTCTTTCAATGCAACCCAACTTTTTGAAATGGCAATATCCTGGAGAATTATACGAACAGCGTCTTGGAAAAGACAAAATATCCTCATTAAATCGGTTTAACAGAATTTTACAATTAGGAGCTCATTTGTCCTTTGGTTCAGATAATATGCCTCTCTCTCCATTATATGGAATACGTCAGTCAGTTATTTTTCCTTCAAAAGATACACAAATATCAGTAAAAGAGGCAATTAGAGCATACACTATAAATAATGCAGTTTCTCTATCCGTAGAACACGAATTAGGCAACATTGTTGAGGGAAAATTTGCTGATTTTGTTATCTTGGATAAGTCACCATTTGCTCTAGACTCTACAAGAATAGAGGAAATAAACGTGGTAAAGACTTATGTTCAAGGACTGTGTGTATACAATGGAGAATTGAATTCAACAAATTAACTTCCTTGAAATAGCGTTTTACATCTAATTAAACGTGAGGATCAGAAAATGCAGCACCAACCACGTGTCTTATTAACGCATAATATACCAAAGAAAGGAATTGACCTATTAAAGGAACATTTCGAAGTCTATATCCTAGAACCAGATAATTCTATAGACGTTCAATTGAACAAGTTGTTGCCCTCATTTGATTATCTTATTCCTCTTTTATCAGTGAGGATAAGTGGTGACCTTCTGAGAAAGTGCCCGAAATTAAAGGGTATTGCTAATTATGCAGTGGGCTATAATAATATCGATATTGATGCCGCAATTGAATGCGATATCCCAGTTTCAAACACACCAGATGTTCTAACTAATGCCACAGCAGATCTAACATGGGGATTAATTCTTGCCAGTATGCGTAGGATTGTTGAAGGGGATCAAGAATGTCGTCAAACAAGCTTTTCAGGATGGGCCCCTGAGTATATGCTGGGGTATGAAATAACTGGAAAGACCCTAGGAATTATAGGGATGGGAAGAATTGGTGCTGCGGTTGCAAAGAGGGCTACAGGCTTTGATATGAAAATTTGCTATTATTCTCGTTCACCCTCCAAATATAATTCAGAATTACTGAATATGGAACAAATAATCGATTTTAAAAATTTCTTGAAGTCTTGTGATATCATTAGTCTGCACGTACCATATACAGAAGAAACGCATCATCTCATAGGTGAAAATGAGTTTGATCTGATGAAGAAAGATTCATTTTTAATCAATACATCCCGTGGAAAAGTTGTTGACGAAGTAGCTTTAATCAACGCACTGAAAGAAGGTAAAATTGCTGGGGCGGGTCTAGATGTCTATTATAATGAACCAATAATACCAAAGGAATTACGTGATCTGAATAATACTGTCTTAACTCCCCATATTGGTTCTGCGACAAAATTTGCCCGTGAATTGATGGCGAAAATGGTCGCTGAGAACATAATAGCTATCGAAAATGGATTTCCACCTCCCAATATAATACCTGAAATGAAAAAAGAAAGTGTGAAAGGAAATCACTGAATTTTATTTAGATTTCCTTTACAATAGGGACAAACTCTGACTCCAGTTTTTCCAATGTCCTCATAACAATTTGCACACACCATACGTGAACATTGATCACATTGGTATGCAGAATCAGTTGAAGGATGTTGTTCATTGTCTAATTGACAGAAAAACGTCTTTCTTTCATCTGGGAAAAACTTGTAAGAATCGGTTTTCTGTTCGACAGGTGTTCCACAATTCTTACAGAAACGACTATCCGCTTTTATTGTATCGCCGCAATTCTTACACCATTTAGAGTTTGCAGGTGTTGTTGTTTTAGGGGTTCCATAATCACGTCCGTGAAGTTTCGCTCCACAATTTGTACAAAATACATCACTAGGTCGATAAACCGCTTTACACCTGTGACATGCAGTTTTTGGAGGTGACGGCGTCATACTAGGCGTTGTAGTTTGTGTTGATGATGTACCTGGGGATGAAGCTACTGCTGCCGCAGTTTTCTTAGAACTCCTTCTTTGAATTACAGCAACAATAAGAACTAAGACAACGATAACACCTATACCTGCTAACCATGGTGTAGCACCCTTCCAATGGTCTTCATAAGTTACATTCGTATTATAACTTACTTCAAAGGTAATATCCACAGATTCTGAAGGATTGACGAATGGATCCATGTAGATGAAGAAGTACCAAGTACCATCATTCGGGACAGTAAATGAATCTGATGGTACTAGATCGACATTTTCAATAACTAAATCAGCTACTGAGACATCGATATTGTCTACCGCTACATAATTAACTTGAAAATCGACACTGATTGGTTCTGTTGTCGGGTTATACCATACTAGATACCAATCTTGAGGGCGTGGAACCAAAAACGTGTTTGCATAGTCACCAGAGCCATTATAGGACTGTTCGGGGACTATTGTTTCCCAATTATTCCACCGATTAAGATCATTAGCATCAGTAATGAAAAATTCAATATTCCCAGCTGAAGTCACAGTGAAGTTGTAAGTTAATACAGACCCCTTTTTTAAAAAATACCCAAGGTATTCATAATCATGATCAGGCTCAATGATCATATCACTTTCGGAATAGCTCCCTGTCAGATCCTTATTCTGCGGGAAATTCTCAAATGGCTGATCCCAGATGATAAACGTCACCTCACTTCGCAGCTCACCTAGCGCTTGCATGCTATAATCTATAGTCTGACCTTGTTTCATTGGTTCTCGTTCATACCAATACTCATTGTACCAAATAGTTTGCGTATCCTGGTATGTGACCGTTCCACTCGCATTACTACTCGCAAATGGATATGGAATAAAAGCCATACTAATCAATGGTAAAATTATGAGCAAGGCAATGATACCCAAAACAGCACCACCACCCCAATAAACTGGAGCATAGTACCATCTTCGGTAAGGATATCCCCACCACCAATTCCAATGCCACCATCGCCGATACCACGGCCGATAATATCCACCCCAATATCGACGATGTCGTCTATGATGATAATTTCTTCCTGGTCGGGATCTTGGTGCCCGTGAAACAGTTCGACGAGAACCAGTACGGCCAAAAGGACGTCCTGAGCTTCTTACTGATCCTACTCTGAAACTACGGCTTCCACCTCGGAATCCACCTCCTCGAAAACCTCCACCACCCCGAAAGCCACCACCGCCACCTCTAATACCTCCACCACCACCACGAGGCATTCTTTATTCCTCCTTTGTTATGGTGGAAATTTCACGGAAGATATAGTCACGTGACACTGCTGCTAGTAGACAAATTACCGCAATAATTGAAAATAGTAATCCACCAAAATCTATTTGAGCACTAGAGACACGTAAAACGTCCATTAAGATGAACGAAACAAACAATAACCATTCTACTATGATGGCTAATAGACCGACCAAGGTTCCAATAGCCTGCCAGTTTCGATTAATCTTTATCATCTTGTAGTCCGCATATGCCCATTGAAAAATTGCATAGATACTAATAAGACCAAGAACGATAAAAATAACACTGTAGATTGACAAACCAAGCCATAATAAACCAAATTGACCTTGTATATCCGTATAACGTATCCAAAATTCAGCACCGCGAGTCTCGAAAAGGTAATAGGTCGCTGTGAACCCACCTTGGCTGGCAATTGGAGCTTTCAAGTAACCAACAATTCCTATGAGTGGAGCAAATATTCCAAAGAATAGAAAAAGGACCGACATAAGAATAGTAAAACTATAGTTCGCAAATCGGGGATTGGCAACTGCAATTAGACCTTTCTGATCTTCATATTTTTCAGGTAAAAATCCCCAGCAATCAGTTATAGTAGCAACACCGATTACTTCATCATTCTCCACAACAGGCACGACAGATACATCTAAATCTCGCATGCGAGTAAAAGCATCGGAGACGGTAGTATCTTTCGTTACGGGCTCAATTGTGTACATGAGTTCCGTGACTTTTGACTCAGAGGACAAACCTTCTGCAACCATATTAGTTACAATATCAAAATCAGCAATGACACCTTGGTACAAATTATTGTCATCTAGAACAACTAAATCGGGAATGCCATTTTCTTTCATTTTTTTTGCCGCTTCTTGGACTGAAGCATTAGCTGAAATTGTATCGTACTCATCATCAATCGTTAAATCTCGAACGAAGAATTCTTTCTCTTTTGACAACGTGAAAATAAACCTCCAACGGTTAGTAATGTTTCATTTCCAAATTCAATGAAAGCTAGGATATAAAGTTTTCAGTCATGGAATACGGAAAGGATAGAACAGCGATTTTCTCTAGTCAGAATAAAGAGCAATACAAGTTTTACTAGTGTGGGAATAGTTCCTAGAGATAATCTATCAGGATGGTGTTTTCTTGTTATTTAGAAGAGATGAAAAACTTTGCCTGAAACGGTTTAGAAAGACAAAAATAAGATCGAAAAAATAAAAATTTATCTGTTTAATTACCTTCAGAAAGGAAATTGGGCTTTATTGACACAAAAATGTGATATTAATGCTGTTTAAAAGAGACAAAAAGCTGTGGAAACGAGGAGAAGAGCTATTTGATCAACTAGCAAAGGAACTTCAGGTAGCATCGGCAAAGCTAGCTAAAGCAGTAATAACATGGTGTAATTATGAACAAGATCCTGAAGCACGTCAAAAAATCGTTAAATTACAAGATGAAATCATTGAAGCTGAAAGACGTTGTGACGATATTAAAGAAGAGTTAATTGATAGCATCTTCTCTAAAGGAGCTTACCTCCCCCAAGCTACTGAAGATCGTCACCGACTTGTACGCTACATGGACACCATCGTTAATCGAACAGAAGTCGTCATTAGACGATTGTGTTCGAAAAAAGACTTTCCGTCACGTATTCCCCATGAAATGCCTATTTTAGCTGAAAAAGTACAACGTTGCACCGATTATCTTCAAGATGCACTCAAATACTTGGACAAAGATTATGATAAAGCCCGAAACTTCGCAAGCAAGGTTGATGCAATGCGCGAAGAGGCACGAGATTTAGATTTCCATATTTTCGGACGTATTCATTCACCTGACTATCCTCCAAAAGACGCAGCGTATTTATATACAATTTCAGTCAGTTTGGTTAAAGTGAGCGAAGCAGCAGAGCAAACAAGTGATTATATTCAGACCATGACCGTCAAGTATGGGTAAATATCTATAGTTGAGGCCTCCCCATGTCTGATTTACTGATTCTCCTATTCGCATTGGTAATGGCTTTTGCAGTTGCATTTGCTGCAGGTAGTAATGATGAGATGA
>JAEOTQ010000053.1 GCA_016839785.1 Candidatus Hodarchaeota archaeon
AGACCGATCATCCGAATGAATACAAGGGCCAGTTGTGTAAAGAAGAGGACATAATTCATGATTTGGCTCGATATGAATATACAAGTCTCCTTTATTAAGCTGAGCGTTTTCAGATATTTAACTTATGAGAAGAGAAATAATTAATCCTTATCCTCAGAAGAGGAAGGGAATCAATCGTTTAGTGGTTTTCATATAGTTAAGATATTCTTCACCAAATTCTTTGACCATCATTAATTCTTCTTGTTTTAATCTCACATAAAGTACGAAGAAATTATATAAAAAGCCAAAGCTACCAAAAAAGAGGCAACGAAAAATCAAAATGGAACCAAAACTACCAAGTACTCCACCAGCATATATAGGATGACGGACGTACTTATATATGCCTTCTTTCATTAGTTGGTGTTCATCCTCAATAACTAGAATCCCACTACCGAACTTTCCAATCTGTATTCTGCCAATAATTGTGAATATTCCTCCAGTTATTAAAAAAAGATATCCAACCAACGCCACAAATAAGGAGTCCCAGATAGGAAGGTATTCTGTAATAAAAAGTCGATTTTCATGAAAGGAAAGAGCCAAAATAACAGGAGACATTAAAAAGGATATGAATAAAAGTCCTGTGTATTTATCAAATCCCACATCTCTTTCTTTTTCAGAGAAAGGACGAATAATCGCATCAGATAAACCAATTGTGAAAATTATCCCAACTCCTATCATATCCAATGTATCTTGATATATACTTGGAGCGAGTATCAAAAATACAACATTATATAAAACGACATACCAGACTAAAAAGAAGAGTATCTTTCTGAAGATTTCTACTCGAGTCATCATGTCACGGATACTAAGTTTTCTGATGAAGGTTAAAAGAGTATTGGTCTACCATATTGAATTCGATTGGGCAGAAAGGAGCGCAGATATCAATTTACCTTGCTAATTCTTACTTGGGTCATCAATCCTCTCTTCACCTTCCACGGTATCGAAATAAAAGACACTATCATTGAGATCCTTTAAAATTGCATCACCTAATCCATCTTTCTTGATATTTTCCCTCTCAAGAGTTATCTCATGCTCTTTTAGATGTTTCACTATCTTTTCAATATTTCCCTCCCGATAATTAAACAACACAGGAATTCCAAATTCTTTTTCTATAAAATTGTCAGGAAATAAAGCAAGGTAGACCAAACCATCCGTGAGGGTACACCAGTCCTGGTCTGCTCCTCCTGTATATATTTGGAACCCCAATTTTCCATAAAACTCAATGTTGTCTTTGAGGTTCTCAACAGAAAAACAGATTTCGAAATGATGACCAAATTTTGGAATATCTGGCATACTTAGATGTCTAGAAGAGTTAATTTAGTATTTTAGTCAAGTTGTTTTCGTATCATGATCTAATAAATTCTTTGAGTCTTACTCTAACCCTTTATCCAATACTTCTTTGGAAATTATCGAAAAAGGGCCTTTTACTTCTCGTTGGTAGGCTAAAAACTTGATCCAGTCATCAAAAAAAGCTCTTTGAATTACACCCTCAAGAAATCCTGTTCGTTCTTCCCCATATCCCTGCTGAATCAAATAATCTAGAAATTCTATGAAGATTTCATTAAATTCGAGAGTTACACTTCCATACATAATGAATCAACCTTTAGGAGTGAGTAGAATTTTTAAGATTAATGATTATATCTATCTAGAATTTTTAAAGAAATCTAAACGTGGTGCATTACTAATTTATGACCATCAATTAAAAATGCAGGCTTGTGAAACCTCAATTCTTGCACAGATTGAGCAATATCTAAAGAATTTGCGATCAGGAAAAGAGGATTAACCTTTGATGTTAAAATTTCATAGGAATATAAAAATGTATGATGAGATTTACAGTAAGTTGTGCTTAGAAGATGAAAGAAAACATACCTCCAGGACCAGACCCCCCTGAAACAATATATGTCCGAATCGAAATTCCAATGGGTTCAAAAGTTAAATATGAATTCAGTAAAGAATTCAATACAATTTTCGTGGATAGGATTCTGCATTCATCGGTAGTCTATCCAGCCACATACGGGTATATTCCTCAAACTTTGTGTGAGGATGGTGATCCAATTGATGTACTGGTTGTTCATAGTGCGGGAATTGAATTTGTTCCAGGGTGTATAGTGCCCGCTAGACCTGTTGCTGTATTGAAAATGAAAGATGAAAAGGGTGAGGATGATAAAATTGTTGCTATTCCTGTAGATGATCCTAGAATGGAAGAAATCCAATCTCTGGGAACCATTCCTAAACATTTATTACGTGAAATCGAAGAGTTTTTCAACACCTATAAGCATTTGGAGAGAGGGAAAACGACAACAATTGTTGGTTGGGATGATAAATCTGAGGCTAGAGGTATAATAGGAACATCAATTGAATTGTTTAAGAACAATAATTAATAAATACTAGCCACTTTTTGAGTTAGCTAGGCTGTTCTGTTTTAAATAAGTTAAACATGAGAATTAAGCCTTATTGAGATTTGAAATGTCTCAGAATTATGTAAGAAGACTTTCTTTAGTAACAATCATAAAGGATTGACTAGTTCTTTAATATGTTGGAGTTAAGTTATGCATCCAGGAAATATAAACGATAGTCTACATTCTGTTGATAAAGGAGAATTGGATAAAATTAAAACCCGGATATCTCAATTAAAACAACAACTTAGAATTCCTGAAGCAATAGCCAAAACCATAAAGAACGAACTTGAGGAAAGTTATCAGAAAGCTGAAGAAGCTATCTCTCATGTTGGAGGAAGTTCAGATGATATCTCAAAAATGTGGGGATACAATTACGGAAATATCTTGTATAATCACCTAGCCCAAAGAGATACTCTTGAGGGACGACAAGCATTGAGTTTTATCAAAATGGCGCTGGGATATGAACTTATCTCACACGGTTTTTCGGAAATTCAATATTCAAGTTTTGTTATGGGATTAGGACTTCGATTTATGTTAGGATTCGAGAATCTAAAGAAGAGTATCGCTGAAATTGAACATGAATTGCAGAAGCTTGACACTCTACCAGATGACGAAGAATGAGTACAAAACTTCAAAAATTGAATTAAAAAATGCTTCCATAAGAACATTTGAGTCTATTCTAATACTAGGTCGACAGCAATGTTCAAGGTGAAGAAGAATGGCTATATCCGAATTTCCTACTCCAATAAAGGACTCTCTCTCTCAATTCGGAGATGTAGCTCTAAACTCACGGTCACCTGTTAATCTGAGAGGTTCTAATTTTAAAAATCCTTCTTATATCTATAGTGACTCGACCACACAAAAGCAATGGTTATGGAAACGGTCGAATGATACGTCGATCATCCGTGAATATATCGCCTCATATCTGGCTGTAAAATTAGGAATTAATGTTCCACGAGCTCTATTAGCAAAAAAAGGAACTCAAATAGGATTGCTTTATGAATGGTTAGATGAAAGCGTGGAATTACGTGAGATTAAAACCTCACAGCTAAAAAAATGTCCATCAAAAGATGTAGTGCAGCTACTTCTTCTTGAAGCATGGATTGGAGCCTCAGATCGACATTCTGGAAACTATTTAATGGTGAAGAATAATCTCTGGGCCATAGACCTAGAAAGAAGCTTTGATACAGACCCTCTTGACAGTGAACTCTCCCTTTACTTTGATTGGTTAAAAGAATCCCAAAGTATGATTAAAGAGAAGGTAGAAGAATTCAAGAAACAGATAGAAGATCAAAAAATACTCCAAGATGATTTTAGAATAATAGAGATGATTGAGAGTCTTCCTATTGATTCTAGAGCTAAAGTAGCACTGAAAATTCAAGTGAAAAAAATGTTCACTTGCCTAAATTCAAATTTTCAAGTTATGTCCTCTCGAATCGACAATTATTTCCAAAACTCAAATAATGTATCCTTTGTCTAATGGGAATTAGAACTTACAATTTTTACATTCTGCCTATGCGATCAGAGTGATTCTCAATGCCTAAAAAGGTAATAACGGGCAGTGTTTGCCAAAAGAATAATTGTCACCATTGTTGTATTGAGACAGAGATGCTTCTGTTAAAAACAGATTCAACACGGATTAGTCACTCTACAGGATTTTCAATATCTGATTTTTCCTTTCTCACAGATGATAATCAACGTATGCTCCGTAATAAATTGGCAAAAGAGAAAAAAGTATGCTTCTTTCTTGATTTAAAGGGTAATTGTTCCATATACGATATACGACCTGAAGGGTGCTCCTATTATCCTATAATCTGGGATTTAACAAATCATCAGGCAGTATCGGACGATTACTGCCCCCATTATCAACAATTTATTGAAAAAATTGAATATATTGGATCTGATTTGGAATTATTTGTCCTAAAATTATACGGCTACTTATAATTATAATTTAAGGATAGAAAAAAGAAAAAAGGAAGGGTGGATTACCCTAGGTGCTTTATCGTCGAGATTTGCGAATGAGGGGGATCGCAAGAATTAGGCCAAGTAGACCAAAGATACTTTCAAAACCAGGAGTAAGTGTAGGAGTGGTGTCCTTATTTTCAGGATCGGTTTTGTCATCGATGATCCCAACTTTTACTGTATACTTGGTTTCCAACATACCTTTGCTAGTGTCGGCAGTGATACGAAAAGTAAATTCACCGCTTATTGGAATTGAGATATTAAAGAAAGAATCGAACGTGTGATCAGGAGGAATCGATCTATTCACATCAAGAATCTCAATAACTGTACGGTTTTCCCAAGCTAAAGTAATAGTCTTAATGTAAAGTTCATCGTGAATGCCTGAATAAACGGTTCCTTTGATAGTAAAAGTTTCGTTAATGTCTACAGAGGAAGGTCCATCGATGTTAATACCTGGACCAGCTTCAGACACTGTCCATTTACACTTAGTATACCATTCGGCCATAATATCATCGTAGAGCTCAAAGTGAACAATATATTCACCCGTTTGAGTAAAGGTGTAGTTGAGATCGATTTCCCAGACACCATGAGCGTTGATTGGGACATCTACTTCCAATAAAAGTTCAGTGTAACCTGTAGGATCTTCCATTCCTATTTTGATGATAACACTTGGCATATCATGATCGAAATTGCTTTGTGCTTTGAAATGCATCCATTTGGTTTCACCAACCTTAGCAGTATACTCTTGATCGATATATAATTCGTATCCGCCCATTGGGCCATCACCAATTTCCCACCAGCACCAAAAATCCCACACATCATCGGTTGAAAGGTCGGTAACTAAGAGTAATACATCATAGTAACCTGGTTCAGTGAATAAATATTCAGTGTAGAACGTCCAGTAATTTCCAGGCTCTAATTCAACTGTTTCATTTAGTAATTCGATTTCATAATCCGAGCTAATGAGCAAAATTAGAATTGAAAGTGTTTTATTTTCACTAAATCGATTTTGAACCTCAAAATCCATCCAACCAAATTCATTTACGTTTCTGTGAAAATCTTGATAGATCCAAAGTGCCAAATATTCTCGCTCTTCGTAAACCTGCCACCAACAGCGAGTTTCC
>JAEOTQ010000007.1 GCA_016839785.1 Candidatus Hodarchaeota archaeon
CTCAAAATCTGAATATATAGGGACCTTACTCATTCCTACTCGTGATATAAACCTCCTCTACAAATACTTCAAGCAGTGGGAGGATAATAACAATTTAAAACTTCAAGAATTTGAAATAATAGAGCAATTAAGACGTAGTACCGCTTTTTCTTTATACAAACCTAATATTGGATGGCGAGACATACCTGCGAAGGAACGACAGACTATTCTGCGTCATATATCATTGGATGAAGTGGAAGAAACCCTAGAAAATAATTTACTCTTTATCAACAAGCCACTGATCCCACTAAACTGGTCTTTCACTGATCATCCCCAACCAGAAGAGATCATCAGATTATTTTGTAAAATCCCCGACCAATTTTCCTTTTCTAGACTTCCATTTGATAATATAATCCAAGAAAAGGATAAGCACATATCATTAGGAGAAATAGAGCAATTAAAATATTTGTACAACAAAAAAGTATTGGAGGTAGGATTTACTCCTTGGAGGTTGATATACAATTATTCCGTAAACCGTTACTGTATAAGAATACCCAAGATCACCTTCAAAAAGATTATTCATTTCTTGAAAATCCTACCGTATGCAGAAATCTACTTTTCCAGACACCAGATATATTTTTGGACACGATTGCGTAATAAGGAAGTAGAATGGATAAGAAATCGTTTTAGGTGGACTATTTTTCCAGTGGTACGAGCTCATCCTATCCCTGATCTTGATTTTGACTGGTTTGAGAAGGACTGCCTTCAGTGGACTCGTTCAAAAGTTTTACAAGATACATAGATGCAGTCGAGTACTGAAAAAAAAGAAAATAAAAAAAAGGGGATGGAAGGACGTTAGAATGTCAATAAATAACAAAAAGTTTATTTCCATTTATTTTCCACTATCAGGACCATCTCTTGGGGGCATCATTCGATTCAACCTCAATCAATATCTTTGAAGTCGCTTTTTAGTCTCATGAAAATTAGGTAGCAACAGGCCCTCTAATAGGATTCAGAAACAATTTCATGATCATTTTTGTCAGACAAAGCACTTATTCACGCATTCACTGACCTCTCTCTTACAAACTTAGTAAATGAGAGGATAGAACTTTTGTATTGTTTAGCAATCATAATTCCTGAAATAAGACCAGGTGTATTATTCAAGACTTGTTTACGGAATAAAGCATCTGATAGTGGGTATCAGTTTCATTCGTTGTGGCAAAACCAAGGGATCGATAAAGCTGAAAAGCTCTTTGATTGACCTTGAGCACTTGTAATTCAATATTCTTACCTTCCTGTTCTCCTTGCTTAATAAGATCTCTAATTAATCTGCTACCAACTCCTTGATTTTGAAAAGCAGGAAGGATTTCGATCACACTTAGAAATAGCTTGTCGGGGTGAATCTCAACCGCAAAACAACCAATATCCTCACCAGATGCTTGAATTATTGTATAGACCTCAGGATTAACGCTATGTCGATGACGGTCATACTGGAAATCTTCATCCCAGCCCCAGATTTGCGCTACATATTCTTTCAGCGTTTGTGTTTTTAGATAAAATAGAAACTCTAAATCCTCCTGTTTTCCATCCCGGAAGCTAATCTTCACTGCCATAGGAATTAAGCTTCACTTCCCTGTTTAGAGTTTGTGCAACTCTACTAGCACAAAACCAGATAGATCGCTTAACAATTTATGAAATAACCAAAATTGAACATTGCTGAAAATATTTAGAAAATTGTATCCGTTTTTAAATTCGAGTTAGAAAAAGAGAAGAAAATAACGACTTAGAGTCGTTATTCCTTATTGCCGTCGTTTCTTCAGACCGAATGAGGCTACTACCAAAATTACAATTGGTACTATGAAAGAGAACCCAGGAACTCCACCTTCACTTTCATCAGTGGTCGATTCTTCATGCGATCCAGTTCCTTCGTAAGAGGCTGTAAAGACTGGATCGTGAACAATTCCTTCTCCATTCCATGTTGGGTAACTTGTTATTACCAAGTTCTCACGGAAAAGCCAAGAAATATCTTGAGTATGAGTATCGGCTGACCATTGCGTAAGTCCAGCGGCTATCCGTCTGGATATTGGAGAAGAATATGGGTTTCGAGCTGTCTGGTTTGTAGGCTCTCCTGAAAATCCTTCGGCGGTAAGAAGATTCATCACCGATGTACCTGAACTATAAGTCGTACTGGGGTCATTAACCAGATAATACTGTTCCTTGGTACCTCCAAAATTCTGAGAAAAGAGATCTTGTCCTGCTACAGTCAGATCAAATTGTGACTCTGGGCGTGCGAATGATCCAGAAGCATCTTGGGATATCTGAGTTATACTAAGATAATAATCCCTACGATAAGCAGCCATGCTCAGTTCTTGAGAACTCATCATTTCTTTTAATTGGGGATTCTGAACTCCCGACTGCTGATACGTACTTTCTAAGGTTGAAAGTCCAGCCTCAGGGGCAATAGTTAAAGAGTATCCATAGGTAATATCAGTAAGATCATGACTCACTCGTTCCAAGGATGAGTTTCTAGCCCACCAGGTTATTGGCATATCATCATAAGTGGTTTCCCACGAAAAAATAGCTTTGCCATTCTCTTTGACTGGTGCATTCCAATTAAGACTCACACTCTTAGGGCCAGCTTCAGGTCGACGAGGGTCATAACCCCAAGTTTCTTCGAACGGCCGATCAATAGAACGTACAATATCAGTTTCATTATCAGCAATTATCCAATCACCGAGGGAAGTATAGACACGTGCGTTTGCAACCCCATTTCCGTAATAAGAACCTTCAATATGAGCTCCTTCAGGAATTCCAACCGCCATAATGGCGTCTGGGGTAGCAATATAGGATTCATTGAGATAAGCAGTTAATATCTCGTCTCCATTGACATCTCGATATCCGATCACCCGTCCAGGATTGAAATTTCCCCACACAGCAAGATTGGGAGATGTTTCGGTTGAAGCTTTCGTTAGGAGAACTTGGATCATGCTTTGAATTGCACCTTCACCATAAAGAACTCCTGATTCCTCTTCATAAAAGTCCCAGAAACCAGCTAAAACTAACCGCAATGACTGAAGATGAATAGGTCTGATAGATTCTGGAACCACACTACCATTGCTTGAAAACGTTACCTCGCGAGTAACATTGGTTGACAATGAACCATCTAAAGTAAAGCCTGCAGTGTAATCGTATTCCACATTCCCAGAAATTAATGCAAAATAATCATACCAATAATTCCTTCCATCTTTTATCGAAACATGTTGCCCATGTAAGTTCTCGGTCCATGAACCAGAGAAATTAAATTGACCAGAGAGAGAAGCGGCTACAGTACTGGTTTCAGTAACTTCAACTGACATTTGGGTTGTTTTTACTCTGATAAATACAAATTTTGGAATAAGAATTTCCTGAAAGACGACTTCATCATCATTAAAATCGAGGGAAGTCCCATTATCAAAGACGTATGCAATATGGTACATCTGAAGGGTCGAATAATCATATGCAGTACCAAACCAGTCTTGCATTGGGACATCAACAGTCCCCACTTCGGTTAAAATGGCATAAGATGTTAACCATGTCGGGCTTATCCATTTTTCTGCAAGACCGATATCAATTTGACGACCAAACCAGGATATATTCAAGGACTGAGAGAATGTGTTCCAATTTAATTCCGTAATTCCATGATAACGATACCATGCACCACCAACATCTGTTCCGTTGGTTAAATATCCATCAGCACGATATCCTCGCCAATTCTGAGGCGTACCCGGTCGTTCCCAGGTTGAGCTTGGCATACTTTTTGAACGATTAGTCCACCGCTGCCAAAAAACATCTATCACCTCTAATCCAGTTCGGATTGGAGCTTGGATCGTGAATTCTCGTGTCTTAGTATTTGATTCAGATTCAGAAAAAGACTGAGAATATGCGACCGTTTTTGTGAAATTCCTCGTTTGCTCTCCATATTCAAAATCAAATCCATAGAAGGAACCAGAGGTCTGAGACGCGACAGGAGCTAAGGACTGAGAGAAAAAAGTGAGCGAAAGGAGGAATGTTATCAATATGAAGTATTTTCGATTCATATCACATCATTCCAGGTTAATTTTTAACTTTTGAGAGAATCCATGATCTCTAATCCTTTTCAAGATCAGAGAAAATTATGGATCTAGATGAGTAATTAACGTTTAAGGTTTATAAGATGAATCAAAAGGGATGCTAATGTATTGATGTGTTAATTTCTTCATCAATCGATTTTTCTTCCCTCACTTTCTGGAATACTAATCTCTTTGGAATTTATAACTTATTCCAAGGCCAGATGCACTTGGGATTTGGAGGGCTCCTTGTTTTTGGTAAAGTCCCGAAGTCGGATCATCCTGTAATGCTCCAAGGCCAATACCTTGAGGATGTTTAAAATTGGGGGATGATAAAGCAATATGGAGAGCAGCTGCTACTCCAATTTGTGTTTCCCAAGGACTAATTAAGACACATTCAATGTCATTACACTCAGCTAGAGTTGCAATCTTGGTGGTTTTAAATATCCCACCATGTTTAATAAGTTTTAGACCAAAAAGATCTGCAGCACGACTTTGAATGAGTTTAACGGCATCAACTATTGTACAAATACTCTCATCAACCATAATTGGGATATCAACTGATTTTCTGAGAAAATTTAGTCCGTCGTAATCCCATGCTGCAATGGGTTGCTCCACATACTCGATATCCCAACGTTCAATCTTCTTGAGGACTTTTACTGCAGTATTTAAGGAATAGCCCTCATTGGCATCAATTCTAATATTAAAATCGTCACCCACAATATCTCTAACAGTTTTTACCGTTTCTATATCCTTTTGAATGTCAACTCCCACTTTGAGCTTGACAGCTTTAATACCAAACTTGAGGAACTGTTCTGCTTTTTGTGCTAAAACTAAAGGCTCTCCCATACCGAGAGCTTCACAAGTATCTACTTTTGTACGACAGAGACCACCAAGAAGTTTGTATACAGGAACATCTAACGTCTTACCGACTAAATCATAGAGAGCCATGTCTATAGCTGCTTTGGCAGAATTGTTCGCGGGAAATTGACGATCTAATTCCTGATGTAAGGCCTCTAGATTGAATGGATCTTTATTAAGTAGAATATGAGCATAATACTTGTCTATCATCAACTTTATTGTATCAGAAGTTTCTCCAGAAAAATCTGGAAGAGGACAGCTTTCCCCAATCCCTGAAAACCCATCATTACTCGTGATTCTAACTATCACATGAGTCTTAATCGAGGGTTCGGTTCCATATGTTGTAATGAAATTTTCATCCGTTAGTTTCGTGGCTAGATATTCTGTTTCAATTTCTACTATTTTTGACACATATTTATCCTCCTATTGGTGAATTCCGCAAAACTAAGTAAAAGGAGAGTTTCCACTAAGAATTCGTTATCTCACTGTTGGCGTTGTTCAATGATAATTTGATCAGGTGCAGCTTGATTTCTAACCTCTTGAATTTGCTCATCAAATCGAATAGCTCTCTGGCTTCTAAGTCGGGTTTTTTTGCCTTTGAAAAGATCAATTTGCCTTTTTGTTGCATAAAAATGTACAGGCTGTTGGTTATATTGAATAGTTATACCTTGCCATTTATCATGGGAGAGTTGGTACAATTTTCCACTACCCGTGGTAGGTTTTTCCTCAAGTTCTATTTTAGAAAACTCATTAGTCAAAATTTCACCAATTTTGCTTTCAGGATGACTTGAAATCTTAACATCCTTTAAGAATACATGATCCGAAAGAAATCCTTTGAGAACTGATTCACTAAACTGAGTCCAAAGTGAATTGGTTCCATAAAACTCTAATCCTAAAATTTTATCGCCGTAAAAACAGATGATTCCAGTCTGATCAGAAAGATTCAGACTTGTGGAGAAGTGTTGAAATAAGTCTTGAAAATGATGGTCTTTCTCGTAGGCAGCTTCTTGGAATTCACGATACGAACTGGAGGGTGATTCAGCTGCTCCATATCCAAGAGAACTAGCATAATATCCTACACTATTCCAGAGAACTGATTGATCTCCATCTTCCGAAGAGATGTTTGCCATTTGAGGAGCCATTCGTGTAACACCAGAACTAAATCTTTTCGAGGTAGCGACTCCACGAGAACTTCGATAGGTCCATCTACTTTGTTCGATGCAGCGTGCAGGAATTATAAGAGGATTGCGTTCATCATGACCAGTAGGGACAATAATAGGTTCGAAAATAGTTCTATCCTGTTTTCCTCCTACAACCTGATGGAGATAAGGGATTAAAACAGGATACGGACTTTTATTGATTGCTTCTAGATGTGCTACACTTTCTGCCCCTTCCGATTCTTGAATCCAGGCTAAATCCTTGGCTTCTCCCTCAACTAACCCTAAGATTGAGAGATTAGAGTCTGATTTAACGATAGGATAAACTGTAAAATTCTCATGAGTAATAGCGTCCCCAAAAGTATAAAAATTACCTAGATTTTGAATGATTTCTGTAATACTCAATAAATTCAACTCGTTTGATCAATTAAGTCATTAAAGTTCTTCTAATTTTATTTAATGATTAATGTCAAGTATTTTACTGATCCCTATCTTGTAAGATCAAGTCTCCTACTCAACCTAGATGTGAATGATTTCCTCACTTATAAGAATTTAAGTAATGGACTGCGATTCTCAACAAGGTAAGAGGCATCAGGTAAGAATTATTTGAAAATATTGAATTCCGCAATAATATATCTATTAAAAGTGAGAATCCCCATTAAAACAAAGATATGGAAAGTGAACACATTAATAGAGAAAATTATCATTTAGACATTAGAAAGCCTGTATTTACCTAAAAATTCTTTAGAAGGTTATAACAGAGTGGTACAAATAGTTATACCTGATATACTGAACTCAAGAAATATTTGTGCCATTTGTAGAAGAGAAGTGCATGAAGAGGGGAATTTGATTATCTGTCCTTTCTGTATCTCAGCATATCATCGGAAGCATCTCGCAGAGTGGGTGGAAAGAAAAAATTCGTGTCCAGTGTGCAAGAAAGGGCTCAAGGAATATAATCTCGGGATACCTCTCGAGAAGATAAGGCCTAAACCAACACAGAGATCACCATATAGGAAATCCCATATTATTTCTCAAGAGAACAGACACAACTATGCTAGATCGGATATTACTAGTCGATCACGGCAAAATAGTAATTTTCACAGGATAAACAGTGAGAATCATGACCACACAAAAGAATTAAAACTGATAGCTGCTTTGGTCATATTTTGGTTAATGATATTTAGTACAAATGTCACTCTTGCCCTGGTGGGTTCTATAGTAATTGTTCCTCTAATATTTTACTTTTTCAATAGATGGTATAATTCTTATCATCTATTGTGAGTCACGAAGAGACCCAAATTAGAGTTAATTCTTGCCTCAAGAGATAAGTATTAAAAAAAAGGTTGAGAGGTATTCTCAGTAATCCAGCTGAATGAGTGCAGAAGTGAGAGAAGTGGTAAAATTTCCTTTTGGTTTTTTTCTTATCATATACTTAGTTACAATAAATGGCTATGTGATACACGGCACTAATATGAAAACAACTCAAGGTGACGAGTGGTACTTTACAGAACTAGCAAGGTTGAGCACAGGAGGGGATGCTTATACGATCAAAGTCGAAAATGACTATTGTTACATTAGTTGTGGGTACAGTGGATTTAGAATCTTCGATATTAGCAATCTTTCAGCTCCATACCAAGTAGCACACATTCCTCAAACAACCAACGGATATGCTCATCAATTCATCCTCCACGAAAACATTGCGTTTATAGGGAATGGTTATGGAGGGATCTGGATAATAAACTGTACCAATCCAGAGGAACCAAACATAATTACAGAGTATGAGCATGATTATTCCTGGGATGTACAGCTGAAGGAAGACATGATGTATGCTGGAAATGGGCACATCCAACCCCAGGAGAGTGTTACAGTCACTAACGTGAGTGATATAACTAAGCCAATTCATATGAAGACTATCTTAACAGATGATGATATTACTGATTTGCAACGAATAGATCATAGATTATATGCAGCCAGTTCAACAGATGGATTGTTAATATTTGATATTACGAGTAGTACAGACCCCATATATTTAGGTAAATATGTAGACGCTCAGCATCCTGACATCTACTTAGTGAGCTTTGATGTTGTAGAAGAGTATGCATTTGTAGTGTATTATCAATACGGAATGCAAATTTTGAATATTAGTGATGCCACAAATATCACTCTTGTCACAGAATTAGTGAATGAAAACACAGATTACTATTCTATCCATGTGAGGAACGATATAGCTTACATATCGGATATAAACAATGGAATACTCTTAATTAATGTGAGTAGCAGCACCGATCCAGAAGAGATCGTCCAATATACCTATGAGAATTGTGGGACGAATGATATTTTTGAACAAGGTGAAATTTTATTTATAGCAGATAGAAATATTGGATTATTGATTTTCAATACGACAAAGGGATTGAAAACGTCAACAACAACAGTAATAAAGACTAACGATTCTTCTGAAATAACCACAACCACCACGACGACAACCCCTCTTTCTGAAATCTTGATCTTTCTCCTCTTTGGACTATGGTGGCTATATATTAAACGAAAGCGCTAAAATACTTTCTAAATCAAGTACTCCCTTTATGATGTCTTCGGAATCCACTAAAATTTTCCCTGATACAACTTCCTCCAAAAAAAAGAAATAATTGGAAATATCCAACTATTTCTCTATACTGGAGTTATTTTTCACCTTCCTTTGTTTTAATCCAAATAGAATTAAAATGCCCATATTCAAAGGGATTAGAAAACCTGGAAATCCTTTGGCTTTTGTGGTGGTTGTAGTAGTTAGAAAAGTAGAGGTTATCCCAAACTCTTCAAGAAATTCTACATCGGGTCGAAATTCATTAAGAATAGGCTGAAAATCAACATAATCCTGATCGAAGGAGCCTATATCCACAAACTTCGCCAGACTAATAATTTGTAGATCAGGATCATCCATTTCTGAATTTTCGATGAATATCATAGATAATTGATGTTGATCAACTTGAAAATGTTCATTTTCACTTCCCATTTGCCATATACCAGACGCGGAAAATGGATCACCCAGCATCCAGAAGAGATAATTATTACCCTCATTTGTACGGAAGAATAACATGGAACCAACATAATTAGTGGTAGCATCTAAGGGAATTGAAAATAATATGAAAACTACTAACGACTTTGTTTCTCCTCTGGCGGGTGCTACAAAAAGATCGAAATCAAGGGTGACTAGAAGTTGAGAACTACTCTTTGTCACCTCCAATATTGCTACATCAGAAGCACACGATCCTGAAGAAGTATAGAGATTAAACGAAACAAAAAGAAGGAGAAATAACATTGATACGTGTTTTTGCTTCATACTACTTCACGTTAACCAGGTGGGTTGATCCAGTCGTCTTCAGCTTCTATATTTCCCTTAGCGTTTCCCTCGGAATCATATTCGGTATAAGTCCATTTAATTGTTTCATAGGTGAAAGAAACGGTTTCTCTGGGGATTTCGTCAATACTAATGGTTCCATATCCTTGAACGGAAGTGATCTTCGCATTAGTGAGCTCAATAGTGTAAAAATTTAATCCACTAGGTTCAAAATAAAATCGTAAAATGACAGAGGGGGCAGTAGTCCCTTTGACACATTTCTCATATAGTTTTGGAGTCGATTTATCAATAGATTTCATAATTCGAAGGGGTGAATGCTGTTTGCCAGTAAGGTCTCCTGTAAGTCGGTCATACGGATTACTTATACTATGGGAATAACCAAGTACCGTTATTGATTTTTCCCGACCAGCAATGATTGATTCACCATCAACACCCTCATAAAATAGATTCATTGAGATTGAATTGAAGCTCGGATATTGAGTTTCAAGTGTAGAGGCATTCACATGTTGACCAAAACTAATAATCAACATAGAGAGAGTGGTTATTCCAATAAGTACCCCTAAAAGAACAACCAAACGTGTATTATATCTAATCTTCATTTTTATCACTTCTGAATTTTAATAATTTATTCTTGTGAACGGGTCCCAGCAGTGCACATTGGGATTCTTATGCTTATCGTTTAGTTGCGATATCCGTTTGTCATGAGGTTCGGGAAAAATCCTTTAATAGGACTTTAGATTATGTTTAGAAGAGGGGAATATAATGCAAAAACTTGTGTCTAGATGTGGCAATATTTGCTCTGATTGTCCTTGGTCAATGTATTACCGTCAAAGAGTTGAAAAAAAGAATTGGGAACACTTAAGTAAACAATTCAAGAAATATGTTGGATATTATCCAATAAAGTACGAATGGGAGGGGTGTGTTGGGTGTGTAACTCCAACTGAGCGACTCCCAAAACATCCTCACTATAATTTCTTAAAGTCGTGTAATACAAGAAAGTGTGTAAACTATAATGAAATAGACTCATGTGCACACTGTAGTAGATATCCCTGTGGGAATACAGTGTCTCTCCAAGGTTTAACGAGAGAAAGAATATCAACAAAATTGGATGAGGAGATCTCTGATGAGAATTACGAACAATTTATCAGAATGTTTGATTCAAAGACAAATCTGACAGATATTCGACAATCCCTCTCCAAAAATCAGTTACATGACCCAAAACCAATCGAAAAATCCACTCTAACTAGAGATATTTCTGATAGGATCAAGGATGAAGCGCTGAAGCAATTTTACAATACATTGATGGAAATCTATGCCTCCGACCTCGGGATTCAAGATATTGATACACTAGCTGGATTCGAAAAATTGAAAATAAGGCAGGAGGTAATCTCAAGAATATTATGGCTAGTTGGAATCCAAGGAGAGAGTGATAGTGAGGGTATAATCCTTGATGGAATAACCTTACACAAAAATAAAAAAACCGCTAAATTGCCAACGAATGAAAAAGGCTGGGAAATTTACTTAGAAACATTAACAGGATTTGGAATAAAAAGTATATTGGATATAAAAACAGAAGACCTCTATACGCCAGGTGGTTGGATGCGTGATAGAATTCCAAAATCGAATACACCTGCTTATTATCTGAAAATGAGTTTAGATCCCAAATTTATCAAATTTGCGTTTTTCAAGATATTAAAGAACTATATAGCCGATTTACAAGCTACTAGTGGAAGAAGAGGGTATACCAAATTTAAAAATTTAAATACAAATTTTTTCTTCGAATAGGACATTCTACAAAGAAATTCTAGGCAAAATAGCATCTATCGGAAGGAAAAAGTAATTAGAAAGCAAAAAAAATGATCTCTCTTTATCCATCACAATTATCTTTGTGAGTAATATCCCGAAGAAGTAATAATATTCTCATAATAAAGAAGCTGAAAGGATTCCCGTGAAAAGACTAGAAAATATCAAAAAAAGTATCGGAACAATTCTTGATCAATTTCCCAAATTCCTCGAGCCCTATGACCACGAGGACCAACTCTTAATCAAAACATTCTTAGAATTACTTACCTATATTGAAGAGGCAGAACATAATAGAGCCAACCTTTCCAATCGATTCGTTGAGTATCGAGAGTTATCTTTCGCTCACCAAAGGTATTTTACAACACAATTTCTTTGGTTAACTAAAAGTATTGCAGAAGAGGCCATCTATCATTTAAGTATCTCACGTTTTTATCCTTTAGATTTTTATAATTTCGTTCTATATCAAATTAGACAAGTTTTTCAGTTAATTCGACAGACCATACCATTGAATCATCAGCTCTTTGAGGATCAGCAGGAAAAACTAAAACCGCTATATTCTCCACTAACTCCTGATGAAGTTGAGCTTCTGAAATTATTTCAGTCTATCTTGAGGAAAGGAGGAATTGAATCACTCAATGCAAAAACAATAAGGAATGAAGTACTCCATAATACTGCAATCCCAAGTAAAATGAAACGAGAAACAGAAATCTCGCGTTTTCAAACCTTAATTGAGGGAAAATGGTGGCTTCTATTTCAATCTCTTGCATTTGGATTAACACGTGTGTTCTTTCATCTTAACGTGGGAAAAAATCAAACACTAGACAATTTGTTTGAATTATCTAATCCAGTAAATACCACACTAGGTCGAAGTGATGTCTATAAAATCTGGGGATCAGAGGCTGAATTTGTAGGGACTTTTCTTGTTCCTACTATAGATCTAAATCCTCTGGAGAGACTGCTTAAGCAGTATGAAAGGGAAGGAAAACTGGTTGTCAAGAAACTTGTACCGATAAGAATGAGAAAACGGACAATCTCTATTACCAATTATAAAACTAAATACGGGTGGAAAAATCTAACAAAAAAGGGGGAACAGGCAATAGTTAGTATGATTAAGCCAGTTAAGCAAGTAAAGAACATAATATCAGATTTAGAATTATTTCTTAATCCATTAATATTGCCTAACTGGCATATCACTGAAGTAGATTCCCCCACCAGTATAGTAGAGCTCTATTGCAAAACACCTTCAGAGTATACATATCCGAATCTTCCCTATACATTTCTGCCCAAAAAAAAGAAAAATATCTTAACCCGTTCCGAAATTACAATTATGACGCAGTTATTTGAGAAGAGTGTAATTGACATAGGATTTGTTCCTTGGCGTTTAATTGATGAATATTCTCGAAATTTATATTGTATTGAAATTCCTCCCTTACCCTATTCGACGCTAATACCATTCCTAGAAATTTTACCCTATGCAGATAGTTATTTTTCAGAGAAAAATCATTTTCTCTTAGCGAGGTTATCACCACAAATGGTTCAATGGATTCAAAAATCATTAAAATGGAAAACATTTTCTTTACAGCGTCTACATTTTGCAACAGAACTAAAAAGTGATTGGTTTAATTCAAAAACAATGGAATGGACTAAACCTCTAATTTTACAGAAATAGGGGAAGAAAAAAAGGGGAAAATGGAAATAATATTTCCTTGTAAAGAAATTTCAATTCTCCTTATTTACCATCGCTTCCGCGATCACTTGGGGGCATCATTTCGGTTGACCTCAGCATTTATTTCCTTAAAGGTCTTTTAAGCTCCCAAAAATGACGTACTAGGGATTTTGTGAGAAATCTCTTTACAGAGAAATCCAATCATAAATCAAAAATTAATTGAAAAATTTGATTTTAACCTCCCCAAAATGTACCACAAAAAAAGGAGGAAGGAAAATCTTATTACGCGAATCCCTAATCAGGAAGAATATGTTAAGATGTTATTGATGTATTGTTCCTCCTAATTACTGTATACATCTAGTTATGGAATATTTATGTAAGCCTTTCAGAGTTAGATTCAGGTTTAAAAGACAAAATTTCTACAGAATATCAGCATTTTTAAGAGAAAACTTCTTACAAGGAGAATCCGATTTAAATCTTCTAAACTAGGTAGCTAAAAGAATTAATTACGTTAAAATGAATCTAAATGAAAAAGAGATAACTTTATAAACATTAAACGTTCAACTGCGAATTGTGAGGCAATTAATGAACTCACGAAAATTCAAATAGAGAAAAGGTGAAAAAATATGGGTAAAAAAAGAAAAGCTGGTTTTGCAAGTGCTCGTGTCGAAAAACTAATCCGAAATGCTGGAGCTTTTCGAGTATCAGCTGACGCGACTTTTCGACTGAATGAGATCTTAACTAGTTACGCAATGTCCCTGGCAAGATATGGAAATGATATTGCAAAGCACAATGGGCGTAAAACAGTTCAAGAATCAGATATAATACTAGCTGCAACTAAATAAGAAGGGTTAACCTTCTTTTCATTATTTTTTTAATTCTAAATAACTTAGAGTCAACAATCCTTATCATAATGTCTTTATCAGGCAAGTTTAATGTGATTAAGAATTTCACTGATGATTTGGGGAGCAAGAGTAGGGGAAATATTGTGGCCCATTCCGTCAACACTTACAAATTTGGCTCCTGGGATTGAATTGGCTGTATCACGACCTCCTTCAATCGGAACAAGGGGATCAACATCACCGTGTATCACAAGAGAAGGGATGTTGATTGATTTAAGCGCTTCAGTTCGACTTCCTGAAGTAAAGATAGCAGCTAATTGTCGAACTGTTCCTTGAGGATAAAAAGATCGGTCATAGGATCGTGCAAGACGATTCCGAATGGCTATCTCATCAAAGGGAAGAGTCCCTCCATCGAAAATCCTCCACATTTCTACTCCCTGTTCAATCCGAGCAGCCCGTTCTGGTTCAGGGGGAGTCATTAGAGCCGCCGAAGCTTCAGGAGTAGAAAGAGGTAAGTCAGGATTTCCTGTACTAGACATAATTGAAATTAGAGAACGGATTCTGTCTGGAAATTCAATAGCAATTGTTTGAGCGATCATACCTCCCATGCTAACTCCACAAATATGTGCACTACGAATGTTTAACGCGTCTAGTAATCCTATAGAATCTTTTGCCATGTCAATCAGTTGATAGGAAACTTCTACTTGTTCTCCCTGCATCATTGCAAATATGTCGGGAACGGGGGAGTCATCAAATTTCGTGGATAATCCTACGTCCCGATTATCAAAACGAATCACGAAGTAACTATGAGAGGCAATTTCCTTACAAAATTCTTCTTCCCAGGTTATCATTTGTTCCCCTAACCCCATGATTAGGAGGATTGGGGGATTGGTATCTTCACCAAAGGTATCATAACAGATCTTAAGATCATTTGAACTAGCTATTTTTTCACCTGAATAGGGGATTATCATTCCATTCCATCTCCTGCGTTTCTCATGTTCTTAGAACCTGCTCACTCAATATATATTAGCTTTTCTTCAAAACATCATTGAGATATATAAATAATTAAGAGCTGGCTAAATCCTCGTTTATTTTCTTTTATAGATACTAATGGCGAATAGGAGTAATAATATGAAATAAACTTGGGAAAAAGATCCTGCTTTGGTCATTTTACTCGTAGAATCAGACTCAACCGAGTTTGTAATAGAAACAGTTGTGGTTAGGGAGATGGAACAAGAAAACCTACCAGTAATTGAGAGGCTCCCTCCTTCCTTCAAAATCAGATTAAGCGTTATAAAAGTGAAAACTGACCCTTACTTATCTTCGTCGCAACATTTAATAGGAATCTCATCTTAAACTAATTTTTGGGAGCAACATAGGCACTTTCGTTTTATACTCTTCATAGGTAGAGCCAAATTCCCGAATTAATTCTTTTTCTTCCTTTCTTGCTAGAAGATACAGATAAACAAACATAAAAGGTGTAAGAAGAAAGGAATAAAATGCTGATAGAAGAATAGATATTGCGAAATGGGCAAGTAATGCTCCCAAGTATTGAGGATGTCTAACTCGACTATAAACTCCTGTATGAATAACTCTCTCTGGTCGATGGGTTTCAGCTACCTTAAGGGTTACCTCTATGACACCCATGAATGAAAACCAGAGTACTACCACAATAATGGGTAAAAAAATTAGAACATGGATAATAGGGGTATTTATATTAACAAATGGGAGTATAAAGGATGTTTCGGAGAGAATAGGAATAGTGAAGCGGGGTTGGGGAGCAAACCAGATTCCAAACAGAAAAAGAAAATACCCCCAACCAGAAATGAGACCTAAAATATCCCCAATTCTTATCCCCTTGGATTTCCCGAACTTCTTTCGTAACCTGTGATGTTCTAATGACCAAATATAGAGAGGAAAAATTAGTATTTCGCCTAATATGCTAATCCAAAACAGTAAACTCATTTCAAATCTAACTAATCTAGGATTTCACTTGAGAAATAAAGGTTCTTCAGTTATTCTTCGCCCTGAAAAACTCGTGAAAAAAGGATTAGCCAACAGAAGATCAGAAATTTCAAAGAAAAAAAACAAATAATTGGCATTGGGAGAATTAAAATTTACGTAAAATAATAGTTTCAAAAATAATTGCTTTTCTGAATTCTCATACTCCGATCTCGAAAACAAGTAGAAATCCCAATTCTCTAGATATAACTTCTTATTCAAGAAATAGTGGTAATAATCTCAAGGCAGAAAAAATTCGTTGGAGATTTAGGAGTACCTGCTGGGAGATGTAGGAACTCTTGTAAGGGGTGAAATGCTAGAATATAGATAGTGATGAAATCAGTACATTAGAATGAAAACCCCCCCTGAGATGATGTATGAAAATGGAATCGTTGAAAAATGCCACAAAATGGGGAGATCGTGAGTCTACTCATATTAAAGTAACCGAACCGCTGAAAAAATTTGTTTTTCACCATCTAGACATGGATCCAGATACTCGTCCCAAACAATACTCGCAAAAGAAGACTTTGAATGCTCTCTTGGGTGATTCACAGGTATTAACCACGTTTCAATCTGAATTAGAAGAACTTATTAATAAGACGCAAATAATTACAGATCCTTGGACTCGTATAACCAACTCGCTAGGGCAAGGATATGTAGAATCGCTTCGCACACGCTTTTCGGATATTCCCGCTGTGGTTGAACTTGTTATATTTCCTCATAATCATGAGGAAATCGTGAAAGTTGTCCAATTAGCGAATAAGCATGAAGTCCCCATTTCAACTGTGGCTGGAGCAACATCCGTCACACTGGGAATAGAACCTTCCCCTGGTATCGTCGCAGTAAATTTAATCCAGATGAATAAGATACTTAATGTGAATCCAGAAGCTCAATATATCACCGTTGAATGCGGGATTTTGGGCCCTGAATTAGAAGCGCAGCTTCAGACTCATGGACTGACTCTAGGGCATTTCCCTCAATCATTTGAGTATAGTACATTGGGAGGATGGGCAGCCACCCGGGGAGCAGGACAAAATTCTACTCTTTATGGAAAGATTGAAGATATGGTCATGGGAATGAAGTTTGTTACGGGTTCAGGAGATACATTGATCACCAAAAAAGCCCCTGCACGAGCAACAGGGCCCGATATCAACCAGATACTCCTTGGTTCCGAAGGAACTTATGGTATCATTACCGAACTGACCCTGCGTGTCTGGAAAACTCCTAGAAAGACCC
>JAEOTQ010000054.1 GCA_016839785.1 Candidatus Hodarchaeota archaeon
GTACAAGATATTCCTGTTGTTCTCTTACTAAATAACCCAGCCGATGTTCCTTACTTACCAGATGTTACTTCTGGAGAAGGAATCGATAAAATTTTTCTGTGGAATGGGGACTCCACAGTATTTGTGGCCATAATTAAACACCTTGAAGATCAAATGAATGCAGAACATGATACTCGTGTAGGTTTGGTTCGGGTAATAATTGTAATTGAGGACTCGATTCGATATTATTCGATTTTCCTTCCAATTATGTATAGTGAAATTATGAAACAAACACATCGGTTAATTTCTGAAGGAGTCAACGATTATCATCATCTACTACAAATGCGGACGAGACCAAAAATCCTGTTAGCCTCTAATTTTGAGGATGCAATGAAATATTACGATGAATACAAGAAGTCTGTTATTGGGATTATCTCTGATGTTCGATTTCCTCGGGAAGGAGTGTTAGATGAATCGGCAGGGCTGAGATTTATTAAATTAATAAAGAAAGATAATCCTACTCTACCAGTTGCACTACAATCCAGTAATGAAAAGAATCGTATTCGTGCTGAGAGCTTAGGGGTATATTTTATCAATAAATTTTCGAGGAAATTACTTAAAACGATACGTAGATACATGCTCAATTATCTTGGATTTGGAGATTTTAAATTTCGTTTAAGTGACGGAACAGAAGTTTGTAGAGCTAAAAATATTTTAGAACTTGAAAGAGCACTTGCTACTGTTCCAGAAGAATCCTTGATTTACCATGGTTCAAATGATCATTTTTCTGGTTGGTTAATGAATAGGGGAGAATTTGAAATTGCTCAGAAAATTAAACCTCGTAAAGTTACCGAATTTTCCAAAGCTGAAGGTTTACGTGAATTCTTACTTTCAGCTGTCAACTCCATATTAGAAGAAAAAACTGGAGGTGTAATTAATGACTTTTCAAGAGATACATTTCATTCTTCAATTCGTTTTACTCGTCTTAGACCAGGATCTCTTGGTGGTAAAGGCCGTGGAATTGCTTTCCTCCAGTTTCTTTTGAATTCATTCCTGTTGGCAGATGAAATGTCAGAAGTTGTTTCAATTCGGATTCCAAAGACTTTTGTGATTGGAACTGATGAATGGGACCATTTCATGGATGATAATGAAGAGCTCCATGAAATTGCTCTGTCAGATACAACTGACGAGATAATTAGAACCCGATTTACTCAAGCTAAATTAGACATTAAACTTGTTGATGATCTTCGTTATATATTAAAAACACTTACTGGCCCCCTTTCAGTTCGTTCTTCGAGTGTGTTGGAAGATTCTCAGTTTCAACCCTTTGCTGGAGTTTTCGAGACATATATGCTTCCAAATAATCAGGATTTAGAGACTCGTGTCGAGCTTTTATGTACTGCAATCAAGCTGGTTTTTGCCTCTTCGTTCTTGGAACAGGCTAAAAGTTATGCAGAATCTACTGGACAATCTATAGAAGAATCTAAAATGGCCGTAGTCATTCAACAGGTTGTAGGAAGAATGCGACCAAATAATTTATCCTATCCATGTTTTTCAGGGGTAGCGACATCATATAATTATTACCCAATCTCATATATGAAGCCAGAAGATAGAATTGTATTTTTAGCTGCAGGTCTAGGAAAGACAATTGTGGATGGTGGATTAACTCATAGGTTTTGTCCAAAATATCCTGAAATTAGTTTTTATTCAACTCAAGATCAAATGTTTACTAATGGCCAAAAAGATTTCTTTGCGATCGATCTCGGTACTCAATCTAAATCTTTTGAACGAGGAGAAGACTCCTTTCTGATAAATTCGAGCATATTCGATTTAGATCCAGAGACGCTCAAACACGTAGCAGACACATATGACCATAATGATCAAGTTATTAGACCAGGATACAGAGGGGATGGAGCCCCTATAATTGCGTTCAGTAATCAGTTGAAGTATGATGGAATTCCTTTTGCGCTGCTTTTATCAAAAATCCTGCAATTAGGTGAGCAAACTATGGGGAGCTCTGTTGAAATCGAGTTTGCAGGTAATTTCCCTTTGGATACGAGGAAGAGATCAACATTCTACTTATTGCAAATTCGACCCTATACTCAATATGAGGTAATTCTAGATGAAGAAAAAGAAGCTGCTCCCGAGGACCAGATACTGATTAAATCAGGCCTTGCTTCTGGTAATAGAATTATTCAGGACATTCATGATATTGTCTATGTGAAGCCTGAAACATTTGACAAGCTAAAAACTCAAGAAATGGTTTTAGAGATAGGAGAAATAAATAAAAGATTAAAGAAAACAGACACTCCTTATATTTTGATAGGTTTTGGTCGTTGGGGAACTTTTGATTCATCATTAGGAATCCCTGTTAAATGGCCTCATATATCAGGAGCACAGGTTATCATAGAAGCTGGATTAAAGGATTTCCAAGTAGAACATTCCCAAGGGAGTCATTTTTTCCAGAATATTACTACAGCGAATATAGGCTATCTATTTAATAATTTTAAGTCAAAAAATGATTTAATTGATTGGCAGTGGCTCTCAGAACAAGAAACCATTGTCGAGGATATGGTTTTCTTTCGACATGTCCGAGTCCCAAATCCCTTTTATGTGCGAATTGATGGGCGGAAACGTGAAGGGTTAATCCTTAAACCAGATCTCTGATTGATACTCCTATTTTATTCTCATATCTAAATATCTATAAGGGGTTGTTCTACTTGGATTCAATGGAAGTTGCTGAAGTCGAAAAAAAACTAAAAAATTGGAAAAATATCAAGTTTTATTTTCCCTATAAAGAATTAACAGGTGTTCCTAAATGGCAAACTGTAGTATTGACATGTATGGATTGCCGTATTACTTCCAACGTGTTTGGGGTGGAAGACCCTGGTGAATTAACAATTATTCGTAATGCTGGTGCGCTATTAACACGTGATAGTCTTCGTTCCCTTCTGATTGCTATCTATGAACTTAATGTGCGTAATATTTTTGTTTGCGGCCATACTAATTGTGGGGGGCAAATGTCTCCTCAAAGAATGGATATAACAGTCGAAAAGATTTCGAAACGAACGAATTCTCCTCCTCAGAAGGTTTTAGAATTACTTGAAGCACGTAATGCTAGCCAAGCTTTCTTAGGATTTGAGAATGTCTCACTACAAGTTAAGAAAACCGTCTTTAATATCAAAAATCACCCTCTTATCTTACCTGTAGGTGTTCACGTGAGTGGCTTTGTTTACCATACTCAGAGTGGTGAATTTGTCAAGATTCTTTGAAATGTGTCCAGAATTCTAAATACATTGCTTTTTCTTTCTTTTCGGGAAGAGAATCTAAGAAGATTAGCTTCTGAAGATTCGGGATACTTTTTTCAATTTTATCTCTGTATTTCTGAAGAATAATATCTACATCGTGAGGATTTTCAATTTTTATGATGCATAGTACTCGTGCAGGAAGCTTATTTGAAGAAGTTAAGAGTGAGAGTTCAATGATGTGATCTAAAAGAAAAATCGGATCAATTGTCAGATCTATAGTGACCAGAGTGAATTGTTGTTCTGCCAGGGTTGTAATTAGGGGAAATATATCACCGATATAGTAAGAAAAGTTATTGAATTCTCCCTTCAATAATCTGAGAAATGGTTCAAATTTGGGAGAGATTTCTACTGCATGAAGTGTTTCTATATTCTGCTCGAGAATATACTTACTAAATCCTCCAGCACTTGCTCCTAAATCTAAAACTCGATCATCAGAGTTAAAAGGAATATTTGCTTGATTAACAAAAAAAGTAAGCTTTTGATATCCAAGAGGTTCATTATATTCTGCTAATCTGGATTCATCTATAGAAATATCATCCGTTTTTTTCACTAAGTAAGCAGGCTTTGTACATTGAGTTGTATTTACACACACTCCCTTATTTCGGATAAAGCGGTTTGCTTTCGATCGTGATGACATCAAACCCTGTTTCACAAGCCATTCATCAAGTCTCATTATTGTCATCAATCACTGAATTTTTTTCTTCCTCTGCCAAAACTTTCTTCCTTGTTTTTTTTTCTCACGGAAACGTTTTTCTTCACGTAATATCCGTCGAACACCTTTCCCTTTTCGAGGCATGATTTCCCACACGGATTTTCTTTCTCTAAATACATTATTAAAAATTATACGTTTATTAGTTTTTTTCTTTCAGATTTTCTAAGTTTTACATTAAATAGACAGAATCGGCCATTTTCAACTATCTCTGTCTCTGTTTCGAATTTAAATGAGTAAATTAGGATAAAGTATGTATGGTTCCCTCTGAACAAAAATCCCAAGATGCGATGGATGATTCGCATACAAATTCTGATAATTACTTAGAGCGAAAATATGGTAAAGAACCAAAAATCTCTTCCAAAGAATTAAAGCAACTTCGATGGAACTGGCATTAAATGCTCTATTTTTTTCCCCTTTGATAGAGGAGTTAATTAAACTTTCATGAGAATACTCAGATATCCCTAGTATAAAATTGCGTAATTTAAATTAGGAATCTTTTGAATAATAACAAATTATTTATACAGAATATCAAATCTTACGGTTTATCCGTTGAGAGTGATATCTCATGAGTAGAAAAGAATTACGAAAGTTCTTATTAGTAGGCTTAGTGAGTCTCATTATTGGTGTGGGGTGTATCTACCTAGGTACCGAAGTTTTTAATACAGGTGACATGACTTTTCTTATTATTATCGGTATTCTATTATGTGTCTTAGGCCTTTTCTTTATGTTACTATTTATTGCACCTGGAACTGTGCTTAAGATATTAAGACAACGATAGATATGAAATACTCAATAATCTAAGGTTAAACCTCAAAAGAGATATTGGAGGGATATTTTTCTTCTATAGAACATCAAAAGTTCAATTCTCACTTAATCAATTAATATTCACGTGAAAATTTCTCTTCGATCCACTTTTGTATATCTTCTAGTTCCTCATCCTCTTCTATTATTTGATTTCTCCAAGATTTCATTATTTTCGACATATCTTGAATAGAAACAATTTTATCATTTTCGATTGTTAATTCTATTACTTTTTCATATGACGTTGGTGCTTGGAATCCCATATGAACATACAAATCTTGAATAAAGTCCTTTGCTGCTAATAATCTCCCAGAAAAGTTGGTTTTTTAATCAAGATTTTCGTACAAGTAATCAAAGAAAGAGTCTTCAGCTTTAATCGGCTTAATGCCATTTATTGGTGTAGGTTCATCCTTAGTATTAAGTAGAACTCCCTGTAAAAGAAGAGTTTGATTTGTTACCTCGTAATTTAATGTAAATCCCCGCCAACAAGCCGTACAGCTAGTAGATAAATTAATCCCTATGAACTCTGGATTAAATAGGTTATCATCTTTAATTCCTGCTATTGCATACTCTTCATTTTCATATATTATTGTATCAGGGATTTGTCCAGTCAAAATTATTCTTTCCTTTTAGGACTATGATCTTCTAAGATTAAATAAGCAATGATTTAAGAAAATTATGGTAGAAGATATACTTCGGGTTTTAAGGGTTCGGGTTCTGGAATCCATTATTTAAAAATGAAATAGAGCAAAATAGACTCAGATGAACAGTGACAAGAAATAATAATTTAGGTTTAAATATTGATAAAAAAGTAAAAATCATCGGTGGGTTCACGATAGGAGTACTTTTTTTGGCCAGTCTCCTTGTAGGATATTTCTTTTTAGCATTTAAACAAATTAGTTATAATGAATTTGGTCTAAATCAAGATACAATTAGTCAAAAGATTGAAAGTAAGGTCTATGAAAAAGGACTTTATCATGTTGGAATATTCCATCGTTTTATTAAATTTCCAAAAACTGTACAAAAAATAGAATTTTTCAATACCCTTGGAAGTCCAGGAGATTCTTTGGGACCGTTAAATTCACGCACTGAGGATGGATTATTGATCCACATACAGCTGGCTTTTCATTATCGTCTACAAAAAGATGATATTTTGAATTTATATGGAAAATTTGGTTTAGATTATGAAGATAGATTTGTCGGACAGGCTCGAACAACTTTAAGAGATGTTGTAAGCTTTTACAGTGCTATTGAATTTTTTACTAATCGAACCATCATAGCTGAATCGATGGAGATAGATTTAAATAACGATTTACAGGATATGTATGTAGATATTGTATTTTTCCAAATGAGGGAAATAGATCTTCCTGATGAGTTTGAAGAAGCTTTGAAGCAGGTGCAAATTGCACAGCAACAATACCAAATCGCATTATATGAGCAAGAAGCTGCAATTGTACGAGCTGAAACTGCTATAATTGAAGCACAGGCACAAGCCAACATAACGGTCCTCTCTGCAGAAGCTGATGCAGAAGCTTTTGTTATCTCTATGGAAGCTCAAGCGAAAGCAATAAATCTCACACTGACAGCAGAAAAATTAGCTTATTATGCAATGGGACAACAACTCAATTTAACCTCTAGTGAACTCTTAGCTTTATTATGGGTTATGGCCGTTCGAGATCATGATTCTTCATTACTTATAATTGGAGCAGATACCCCTATTCTAATTGAGAATGAATTAAATACTACAAAAAGTATCTAATTTCTCTTCACCTTTTTATTTTGAAAGCCTTCTCAAGAGTCTTGTCAGGTAAATACTTATAGTGATCCGTCCCTCTTCATGGTTAATCTACACTCTGGATGGACGATTATGAGAAAACAATTGTTTGTATTATTCAACTATAACAAAGGAATTTTTACCCATATCTTATTGAATGTCCTTGATTTAGCAGAAAAAGGCTATGAAGTGGGTATTATTTTTGAGAGCGAGGCCTGTAAATTTATTTTAGAATTCGAAGAGAAGAAATACGAAAAATATGAACTACTCAAAGGAAAAAACCTGGTTTTTGCAGTATGTGAAGTATGTGCTAAATCCATGAATGCATTAGAAAGCGCTCAACGACAAGGTCTACCGATTAATGGGGAATTATTCGGGCATCCTCCTTTACGTAAATGGATTAAGCTTGATTATGATGTGATGCTAATCTAATAATATCTGAGAATTGCTCCGTGTATTCTCCTAGCTTCCCTTAGGGAGGAGAAGAGATTGAGGAATTGACAGTAAAGAAAGAGAATTAAACATGGAAAAATCATCTTTTTGACCTCTATTGGAATTTGTGTTTAGAACAAAGAGATGAAAAATGTGTCAGAGTATGCTGATTTAGCTGAATATGGTATGGAATATGCCCAAGATCAAGGTGCGGATTATTCTGAGGCCAGATTAATAGATGGACAACGTATTGCATTTGTTTTACAGAACGGTAATTTTATTTCGGGATCAGAACTTCCTTGGAAAGGTATTGGATTCAGAGTCTTGTGTAATGGCGGACTATCTTTTGTATCAGTAGATAATCTCACAAAAAAAGCAGTTAGGAATGCTATCACTACTAGTGTAAAGATGGCAAAAAATTCGAATCCGAAAGATAAGATTGACTTCGGATCACCCGTATCAAATGTTGCCAAGTGGGGAGTTCCAGCAAAAGAAAATTTACACGATGTTTCACTTGAGGCTATGATAACAAAGCTCCAAGACATGGATAAAGTGGCAGAAAGTGCTGGAATCAATACACGAGCTACCATATTCGAAGCTCAAAGCTTAACTAAATATCTAGTAACGTCTGAGGGAACAAAGATTGAATCTGATCTATCTATGTTAAAATTCTATGGAATAGTTACAGTTAAAGGAATTTTAGACTCAGAACAACGTTTTGTGGATCTCACTAGGAGCACTGGATGGGAAGGGACTAAATCATGGATCGAAGAATACGAGAACGAATGTAAGCGAATAGCTAAGGTGGCAGCTCAACAGGATCACAAGTTAACAGGTAAGGTTGATTTTGTTGTGGGACCCGAGGTAGTAGGTATTATTTGTCATGAAAATGCAGGTCACCCCTCTGAAGGTGACCGAATCATGGGTCGTGAAGGTGCACAAGCTGGAGAGTCGTTTTGGCGTGATCTAACGCTTGGTGAATCACGTGTAGGATCAGATCATGTGACAATTCTTGAAGATCCGACAATCCCTGGAACTGGGGGATATTATTTGTATGATGACGAAGGGGTGAAAGCACGTGAACGTGTACTGATAAAAAACGGTATTATCAATGAACCCCTCCTAAATCGTGAGTTTGGTGTCAAATTCGGAATGGGATCTAATGGATCTTCACGTTCTTCTGATTTTAACAGGGAACCTATAATTAGAATGGCTAACACGTACATGAAACCCGGTGATTTTACGCTTGATGAATTGATTGAGGATCTTAAGCATGGTATATACATGTTATCTTTTACTGAATGGAATATTGATGATAGAAGGTATCAATCGAAGTATGTGGGCTTTGAATGTTATGAAATCAAGGATGGGGAGATCACTGAGACAATGGTGAGAAGACCTGTAATGGAATTGACTTCAATTGGGTTGTTCTCTTCTATCGATGGGGTGACCAAGGATCTAAATTTCGATTTTCCTGGAGTTTGTGGGAAGTCGGATCCAGGACAGGGAGTACCTGTCTATGCTGGAGGGGGTTCAATACGAATGCGAGGTATTAGGTTAGGTTAAGGTGAACTTTATGGATGATACACTAAAATCACTTGTAGATTCTGCTATTTCTACAGGGCAAAAACAAAATGTTGACCTAATCCTTGGTTTAGGTTCTCAATCAGTCAATAATCAAATTCGTTTTTCTCAAAATAAGATAGACATCAATAAACAATGGCAATCCGATTTAATAGATTTATTAGTTCTTGTTGAGGGGAATCGGGTTTCAATCGGTTCCTTTTCTCCTCGTGATGAAGCATATGTTAAGGAACGGGTGAATGCTCAGATTAAATTTGCCCAGAAGATGACCCCAAGTCCGTTTTTCATGGGTGTGGAATCAGTCCAACATTCTATTGATCAATCAGCTTTTAGAGAACATTTTGATCCCAGAATTGTTGAATATCGTGAAAAAGCCCCACAAGTCATTAATACCTGCATAGATGAAGCTATCAATACAGGTGCGACCCGAGTTGCTGGTTCTTTCTTGTTTGGTGAGAATTCAAATTATCTCTCAAGTTCTGCAGGCCCATCAGGTGGTTACCAAAATACCTTCTATAATCTCACAGTCAGAGCGTTCCAAGATGAGTTAGATGCTTCAGGTCAAGGTCTTGCCTGTGGACGGATTCCTAATAGTGCGGAGAAGGAATTGGTTCAAGCTGCTGGTAAAGCTGGCCGTTTCTCTAAATCGCATAAAAATGCCCAACAGGCTAAACCTGGCTTATATGACATTATTATGAGCCCTGCAGTAGGAGCTAATGTACTTGGGAATATTCCACAAGATGCAAATCCCTTACTTATTATGATGGGGCGCAGTTCTTTAGGAGATAAAATTGGTGAAAAATTAGCACCCGATTTTGTTAATATAGAGGACAATGGTTTACAACCTGGAGGATTGGCCACAAGTCCTATCGATATTGAAGGAACTCCTCGATCTAGCACCTCTATATTTAATGAAGGGGTCTTAAAAAGCTATATCCATAATACGACTACTGGAAATATGTTCCAAGCTGAAAGTACTGGAAATGGAGCATTCGTAAACTTTGGAATGGGTAGTAAAATTATGGCCCCAGCTCCTACAAACGTAGTGTTCAATAATGGAGATTATTCATTTGATGAGCTATTAGATACGTCACGTAATACCTTGTATGTAACGTGCAATTGGTACACACGTTTTACTAGTAGGATTTCAACTGAATACAGCACTATTCCTCGTGATGCAGCTTTTCTTGTTGTTAATGGTGAATTATCGACTCCAGTTAAAAATTTTCGAATCAGTGATAAGATTCTTAATCATTTTGCCAACATTGATGCTATGGGTAATGATCGTGTCCAAGTGAAATGGTGGGAAGTTGGCGTGCCAACGTGGATTCCGACAATTCGTGTTAAAGATTGTCGGGTAACCACAGCTACTCAGTAATACGAATACTCAGCATTCACACCAATTATCCTCCCTTTTTTTCTTTTAGGAATTTTTTTTAATGAGGAGATCAATTCATTCCTTAGACTTTTTCAAATTTTTTACCCTTGAAAAAAAGGTGGAAAAATGCCTGTTTGTAAAAAATGTCGTAATTATATAATGGGTTTTCCTTGTCCGCATTGTGGAAGTGACCTCTCATTAACTGATCGGACAAATACTGATATTCAACCGATCATTCCAAAGGAATTGCAAGGTGATTTTGAAGAACCTCCAGCTCCCTCATATGTTGAAGGGATTCCTGAACGTCAGAATATGGGATCTGTTCCTTCCGTTAAAGAAAAAGCTAGCCCTAAGTCTAGGAGCACAGGTGGTCATTCCTCAGGCCCAAGTTATTCCCCACAAATGAGTTCTCCTTCTATTTCAGCTGATAATGTATCGGACTCTTTTCTGCCAAAAATGGATAACCGACTATCTTTGATGGAAAATACAATGAAATCAATTCAGGATGAACTTTCAACATTGCTAAAGAGTCAAAAAGTAATTGAGAATATTTTGACAAGGATTAATGGGGAATTATTGAAATTACGTAAGGACTAAGTGATTATACTCTGAGAAATTGGCTTACTAGTAATCCCTCTAGAAGCTGCTTTTCTTGATTGTGGGAAGGTAAGCATTCTGCAACAGCTTGACAGAATGGGCCAAAGATATTTTGAACAGGTTTGATTGATGAGTTGAATAAATAAGATAACGAATCTTTGTCATTCATTTTCCATGCAAGGACCGCTAGATGCATAAGATCCACTATTTGTTGACTTTCATGATTAATTTTCGTTCGCTGTAGTGCTGACTTAATAGTTACTTGAGAACCTTCTATTTTTACAAATCCATCAGCTTTCGAATGTTGTTTCAAATCAATCCCATATGCTTGAGAGAGCTTCTGTACCTCTCCATAATTAATGATTGATTCTCCATATGTCCATCGAAAAGCGAGATAAAATTGTCCTGTTTCGTCTAGTATTGCATTTTGAGGAATATCAGTTAAAATTTGGAATAAAAAGTCTGTTGATATTTTTCTGATATGTGCTAGCTGGGCGGATACAGGTACCTTTTCACCTGAATATTTCAATATTGTACGAAATCGACTGAAAATCTCCATTCCAGGACCAATCGCTGAAATAAAAAAGTCCCCTCCTCGTATTCCGTCAGCCCAGAATCGTTTTAGACGAGAGAAAATGTTCTTCTCTACTTCTGCGATTACCTCAGGTAGGTAACCTTCAGATTGTTGTTCTCCTTTACGACAGACTAAATATATTGACGAAGCTAACGCAGCTGAGGTTCGGGCCCGTAATCGTGCCTTCATTTCTGTATGGATAGGCCAGGAAGAGGTTATTGTAAACCCTGCTTGGATTAGGGCCTCTAACATAGTTTCCCACCCTGAAGTGGATTTATGAGCATACACGAACAGAGCGATTCCACTTGGTGTAAGAACTCGATGAAATTCCTGGAAAGCTTGTGTGAGCATAGTTTCAAAGAATTGTTTTGGATTCTCTTGGCGGCCTTTATTTGCTACAATCTCTAATGTTTTTGGTGTCAAAGGGGTGGAAAATAACTGGGGAAATATATCACCAAGGGCTCGCTTAAACCAGACATAAAAAAAATCAGATAAATCTGAGTAGGGAACGTTGTCATAATATGGAGGATCTGTAATAACCGCATCAAAATAACCATCTGGATAATCTAGTTTAGTTGCGGACGCCTGTTCGACAATTGCTTTCGATTGGGCTTTCCATGAATTATTCTGAAGATATCGGGTCACCCATTCTGTCTGTTTTGACCAATCACCATTTGCTCCAGAAAAAACATTCAGTTCTACATAGTCCCATACCATCGGAAGAGCAGTTCGACCAAATACATGTTCAATTTTTTCTCCATACGCGTTATAAATTACAAGGTTTGAACATTTGTCAGTTAATCGTCCAAGAATGATGGTTAAATATGACAGTATAATCTGGTCTAAGCTTATTTGACTCTGATGAACATCAGGGTAATTTTTATCTGCCCAGTGACGGATAGAAGAAGCACAAGATTTTATTTCTCTGAGAAAGAAGATTAGAGACAGTAATTGCCTTTCATTGAAGAGATCCTTCCATTTAAGGAGCCCATAATTCTGAACGCTAAAACCCAAGGTTCCGATAGGGGGTAACCATTCATTGGGAATAAGCTCCTGAAACTGGTTGTCACCTTTTATTTTCTCCTTTAGAAAAGAATGAGCATTTTCGTAGGTTCGTAAATCCTGATCTGATGCAGGACGATAGATTTTTCCAGCCTTTTTTTGATCACGTAAAATAACAATTGTCATCTGTTGACCGAGTTTTTCCTCTTTAGCAAATTTTCGAATGGTACTCGACGAGACAACTTGTTGACAGAATAAACATCGCACAGTAGCTTTTGATATTGTCCCCTCTGATGGATTAAAGTCAATTAAGTCATCTTCTTGAATAACAAATGTAAGTGGTGTATCTGAATCTTGATTGATTATAGGTTTGTAGGCAATACGACGTTTGTTTGTCCTTGCTAACCAGAAGTGCTTAATTAGAGGAATTATATGATCACAGTGAGGATTGGCACATGGAATTGTCCTCGCCCACAAATAGCCAATGGGGATATTTCCATTTGGATCTGCAGGATAAAATCTGTTGAGTGATTTCTTGACCTGAATTTGGATCCTATCAGCCCATTGGGAAACTATTTCGGCTAGATTTGAAAATCCAAGAGTTTGAGGCCATTCTAAAGTGGCCTTGGAAATTAGAACAGCCATTGGATTTAAATCAGAGGCATAAGTTTCACAACCCAATCGCACTGCTTCCAGAGGAATAGACCCACCACCTGAAAAGGGATCTAAAAGCTTTGGTGGATGTGGTTGCCACTGAGCTTGAATTAATTTCCTTCCTTTTTCAATAATTTCGTTATCTGGAATTTTTACGGTATTCCAAGGAGAAATTTCTGAAAGTAATTGAAGTAGGTCTTCTTGATCGGTCTCTGAATTTGGAAGCTCAAGTAAGGATGCTAATATGGTTGCTCTAGAACTTGCAAGAGGACGACGAGCCCACCAAAGATGTAAAGTACTTGGATGCCCATGTCTTACACTTTTTTCATGACTAGAGGCTTTGGAAATATCCATCAAAGGAAGATTCCATTCAATCACTCGTTTATCCAAAAAATTCCCGCATTCAGATTTATATGCTAAAAACAGCTGATTTTTAATAAACGGGGTATAAATATATTGCCACTGGATTGATTTAAGAAATTTACAGCTGATTAGATAGGATTTATTGTTAGGGGTTAAATGAGTTTTTCTTATGATATGTTTGAAAAAACGAAATTTTAGGGATTAATCGTCACAGGATCCCTCAGCCTCTGCAAGTCGGGGTGAGGAAGCCGAAATAGCATCGGCACGAGTTAGTAAGGTTCGTATCTCGTTCACAACAGATTCTTCAATTTCAATCTGATGTTTAAGGAAAGCCTTACGATATTGCTTGACAAACTCATCCTTAGTTTCTTCCGACCAGCCATATTTTTTTCGATATTCCGCATAGAGAAGATAAGCACGGGTTGATCTTTCTACCCAGCGGTCAAGATAATGAAAATCTTCAGTAAAAACAAGAACTTGGGGAACTTTTTCACCATTATTGACCTTGGTTACCATAAAGGGGAGATGATCCTTATTCATAAGTGTCATGTTTATGTTAGGACTTTGTTCGGCGATGTGGGTAAGAATAGGGACATTTGTTTGAGAATCCCAACACCAAGTGGTTGCTAGCACTAGAAGATTAATGGGATACTTAAGTTCAATTCGGAAAAACTCCGGAGAGTGTTTCTTTGCGCTTTTGTCATGGTAGTATAGGAAACGTTTACGGTCATCTTCCGTAGCATCCTTTAGAAAGTCTTCGAAGGACATTCCTTTATTGAAAAAATTGTATGTGATTCGATCAATCATTTCTACGTCCACCTGTTGAAAAAAAAAGAGAAAGAAAAGATGTTAAAAATTTAATTTAATGCTTGAAACTATGAGTATTAGTGAGTATAGTTCTATAGTGGTAATAGAATGCAATCAAATAAGCAATGGTTTTTAGTATCATAAACATTCCTGCTATTGGATAATTTGCTGTAAAGAAAATGGTTAAACTGTAAGTAATAAATGACACATTAACCACCAACTGGCAAGATAATTAACTGATTCGATGGTATCTAGGTTTTACATCTCGTTTTCCACTCTTAAAAATACTATAGATCTTTCAATTTGCAGTTTATATATTTCTTTAGATGCCAATCGTTTACGAGTTACATATTAGTAATTCTGATTCCCTGTACTCACCAGTATAAGGAAATATACTACAAGATATTGCCTTTATTTCTTTATACTCCGAGCTTGTAGGAATTGTTCCATTTCTTGAGTTTTCCTCTCTTCTTCTTTTTCTATTTCTTCTTGTACTTTTCGTTCTTGTTCTTTGAATCGTTCCATGATATTTAATAATTCTCCACTCATCATAGTCAATTTATCTGACGCCACGGTTAAATCATTCATTTCAGCCGTTTGCTCCTCTGTCGCTGCTGCTACTTCTTCGCTGGATGCACTGAATTCTTCTGATTGAACGGCAAAACCTTGAAATGTTTCATGGAGACTGGCAACTTTCTCATTGAGATTTTGGATGATTTCTTCGATTAGATTTCGAATTTCCTTAGTGTTCTTATTTGTCTCATCAGCTAATCTACGCACGTTGTCAGCTACAACACTGAAACCTCGACCAGATTCTCCTGCTCTTGCGGCCTCTATTGCCGCGTTTAATGCTAAAATATGCGTTTGCTTAGCTACTCCTTCAATTATTTTTATTATACCTTCAATATTCTTCAAAGAGGTACCTATGATGTTTCTAATTTCATCGATGCTCTCTAGTCCTTGATTTGCATTATCTGTTTGAGTTGCCGCACCACGACTAATCTGTTGAATGGTACTAGTTATTTCCTCAGTTTGGGTATTCACATCATACGCAGTCTTTGCGACACCTTCAGCTGAATTTTTAAGTTCACTAGAAGCATCTTTCAACGTATTAACCATAGATATATTGCTATTCAATAATTTTAACATAGAATTTTGTAAATTACCAATTTCATCTGATCTATCAGTCATATGAATGTTTACTGATAAGTTACCTTTTGTAAATTCTTCTGCGGCATCGGATAGTTCAACCAATGGTTCGAATATATTTTTGAATATCCGAAAATTGACAACAACAACAACCACTGCTGAAAAGATGATACTAATAAGAGATAACCCAAATAACGATCGAAGAAATGACTCATCTAAAGTAAATCCAGTAGTGGAGATGGAAGAAATTAAAAAAACGACTAGATTTAATAATATCAAAGTAATAACTAATAAAACATTAATTACTATTGCACGTGTTAAATGACCCCCTCTATCTGAGTTAGAAGCCATTTTAATATCTCACAAAACAAAAAATTTAGTTCAAAGAACCCTTCAATCAATTTTCACCTCCCTTTCCTAATAAACATTGGCGAACAAATTAGAGATAATGAGATTTAATGCTCATCCACAGAGGTAAGTTTGATTTAGAAGAATTTTGTTTTTCCAAATCACATGACTAAATTTGTCAGACAACTATTATGAAAATAATTCTGGACAGGATGAGTCACACATCCACTATCCGGCAGGAAAGCAACACGAGAACGATTGCTTTCGATTAGGACTACTTGAATCAAATCTACTTGCGATACTCCAAACCTCAATGCAATTCATCAATGTGAGCCATTCTTCTCTTGCCTTTGACGGGTAACTCGTCTAACGTAGTTACAAGGGAAGCTGACCGAAAAGCGATGGAACGATTTTTGTCATCACCTCGGGGCTAAAGAAGTAAGGGAGGGAGGCCTTTTAAACTTGTGACTGAGAGAGGTCACCGAATACCAGCTCTCTCGCTTTGTCGGACAAAAATGATCATGCTTAATATCTCGCAAAAAAGGAAGGGGAAAAATCCCCTCAGAACTAAGCTAATGCTTCACGAACTTTGCTCATCAATGTTTGAGGTGGTACACCACCGACAACATCCCATGAATCATTAATTACCGTTTTTGGTACCCCTTGGACTTGGTATTTCATAGATAATTCTTGAAACTCGGTCGCTTCGACCATATCCGCAATTATATTTTCATTAAGCATGGCTAGCTTGAATGCATTCAATACTGCGGTTGGACAATAAGGACACGTTGGAGTGACAAATACCTGCAGATGCAGAGGTTTATCAATGGCTAAAATCTCTTCAACAAGTTCAGGGTCCAAATCAGAACCAGTGGTTTTTCCAGACATGATGATACTTTCAATTAAACTCCCGAATTCATATCCAGAAGGAATACCATAGAAGCGAATAAGTCCTTTACCTTGGCCTTCAACAACGATCGCTGGATGACGTTCAATCTTGAATTTTTTAGCCTCATCGCTGTTGATATCGCATTCGCAAGCTTTTAAAATCACTTTGTCGGATTGTGCAGCTACTTGCTGGACTAAGTCCAGGGTCTCATTGCATAATAAACAGTGATCTTTTCTAGTAAACATGTGGAGTGTAACGTCTGTTTCAATGGATTGAAACATACCTTTTATTTCGTTGAGAATTTTATCTTCTATCCTAACTTTGTGTTCAGACATGAGGATTTCACCTTAATTAATTGATTTAAGGAAATCTTTATAAATATTGCTATCTTTGAATATTCAAACAAATATATATATAGTAGTATGTATATTAATGAATTGAAGGTAAATGTCAAATAAATTGGATCCATCATCTTCTGAGACTGAAATGGCCGCACTAATGTTACAAGCGGAACTTTGTCAATCTTTAACTCATCCTTTTCGTCTAAAAATTCTTCAGCTCTTAAGTAATGGTAAAAAAAATGTTTCACAGATATTAGAAGAAACTCAGAAACCTCAACCGTTTATTTCGCAACATTTAAGAGTTTTACGAGAGAAGAAAGTGGTAATGACAGAGCGTGAAGGGAATGAAGTCTATTATTCTCTTTCTGATCCAAAAATTGAAAAAATATGTGCTCTTGTCGCTGAACTCATAAAGAATCAAGATTGAAAGAAGAAAATTCAGTACAGAAATTGTTTATTAATCGAATCATTCGTTCGTATAATAAATTGACATTTTAATATCGACAGCATTCTGGTTATGATAGTCAATGAGAGACTACGTTGTACTTCGTGGGGCTATTTGGACTGAGTTTGATGAGCTTCGTGGAGCCAATCCACTCGTTTCGACTCCTAGTCAGCTTGATGATGAAATCGTCTTTAGTATATCACTCCGTGGTATGTCTGTATTTTCAAGTCGGCCTACTAATATTTCCTATTCTAAAATGATAGCTACTATTCCATTTCCAGAATATGAGGTATTTTCAGTATCAACCGTCCTTTATGAGTATTCTGAGGAAAGTAGGGGTGGATTTAAAATCAACCTAATTTCGATTCTCTTACCCGCGTTTTTTATGGAGAATTCTTGGGTTGATCTACGGCAAATTCAGGCAATTTTCCAACAGTACTTTTCCTCTTATGAAGGGGCTCCAGTTGAAGACAAATTGGCCGTTATTACGGCAATAGCTTCTGCAATTGATGTGATTCTTCAAAGAAAACTTGAAATCATTGATCAAGGAGAAAAAATTCGCGATCAACTGCATCATTTTCTGGATTCGTATCACGTTCTTTCTCTTGAACAAGAGGAACAACAATTAGTTAAAACCCGTGTGAATACTCTGATTGTACTACTAGATCGGGTGTTAGAAGCAGGAGATTACGAACGTATACAACGAGCCCTTCAAAGAATGAACTTCATTCTTGAACAGGAACTTAGCGAGGAGCTGATAATGATGTATCAGCAATCGCTCAGTCGTTTAGTTACGCTCTAATAATTGATCTTTTATCGTAAAATCCGTTTTCTTATGAGGACTATACCCAATCCAATGAGAATAACATACAAAAGTGAGATACTTGAAATTACGTTTCTTTGAAGGGCAAAAAAAGGGAGAGAAAAGTGGACTAAATTGCAAATTCTCTTTTGTGAAAGATTAGAAGGGCACTGGTTAGAGCGACTATTCCAATTGAAACTACTATGATAATTTCACCTATCGGTAACATACCAGCTTCTTGAATAGCCCCCAGACTAAAGTAATTGAAGAGAGAAAGAGCTTCAAAATTCCCTATAGCCGCTAACATTCCACCCATACTATCCAGGAAATATTGACCTCCTATAACTAGCCCTGCTGCAGCCAAAGATTTACTTGAATCTAAGAAGATGGTAGCACAGAGTAAAGAAATTGCTCCTAATGCAAATAATAAGATAAAATACCCTAACGAATAATTGAGGACAAGAGATGTTGTTAATGATTCACCCAAAAACGAAGTTGCACCCAACATGATTCCTACCATAGAAATTGGGATAAATAGACTATAGGTCAAGTAAACACTAAATTTTTCAAGTAAATATCTCCAACGAGGGATGGGTAGACTTAACATTATATCAAAAGTATTTTTATCAATTTCCGTGGATAACAATCGAGCAGGGATAAAGATTGCAACGAAAAGTAACAAAATATTCATCGTTCCTCCTGCATACATAAAAAGAGCTGCTTCCCACGTAGCTCCTAAACCAGATATGCCTAGGTCACCAATAATTGCCTTCATAATGGGATTATCCATAGTTTCTAGCCGTTGTAGAATTAATTCTTGCATTGAAGGCCAACCAAGGGCAATCGTCCCTACAAACGCAATGATTACTACTGGAGGGACAATTCCTGTTAACCATGATTTTTTTAAGTTTTTTAAATATATATGAACCATTTATTTCACCTTTACACCTATCACCTATAATACTGAAGAAAAATCTCCTCAAGATCGGCATCTTCACAAGTAAACCGTTTTAATTCGTATCTTGAAAGAAATTTTAGAACTTGGGTAACATCTTTTCCGATTTTTAATTTGTAGGTATGAGGTTTGATGCATTCAACCGAAATTACTGTGTCTAGTTGGTTGAAATCTTCCTCTGTAGGGGTATTTTCCCCTGTAAATTGGATCATCATATTTTGTAGAAACTTGGATTTTAACTCCGTAACAGCCTCTACAAGAATCATTTCACCATTTCGGATAATTCCGACGCGGTCACAAATTGCTTGTACTTCTGCTAAATCGTGAGAGCTAAGAAATGTTGTTACTCCTTCCTTTTGAAGTTTTTTCAATATTTTATGAAAATTTGCGGTCATTAATGGATCAAGACCACTTGTTGGCTCATCCAAGATTAATAAAGACGGTTTTGATGCCATAACCGCGATAAGACCAACCTGTTGTCTATTACCTTTGGAAAGGGACTTTATCTTCTTATGCAATTTTACTCGGAAGAGTGATCTGAGTTCTTGAAGAAATTCTTGATCAATAGGTCGGAATTTACCAAAATAGCTGATAAGTTCCTCACCAGTAAAGTTCTCGAAGAGAGCCATATCTCCTGGGACATAACCTATTCGTTTACGAATTTCTACTCGATCTTTCCTATGATCAAATCCAAAAATCTGAATTTTGCCTTTACCGAGTTTTAAATAATCTAGAATTGCTCGCATACTCGTGGTCTTTCCAGCACCATTAGGACCTAAAAAGCCGAAAATTTCTCCTCTTTTTATTTGAAAGCTTACTTCATGAGCACCTCGCACGTGTTGACCGAATTGTATTCGGTTTCCAATCCGTATCTCTCGCCCATAAATCTTAGTTAAGTTTGAAACTTGAAGAATAGTTTCAGAAGCAGTTTCTGTCACTTTTTATTTCTCCGATTTTGATTTCTTGATATTTAGTATATGTTTTGTGTTTCTGCCGTTTGATTGCACAACTGACGCAACATTTGAAACTCATGTCTATCTGAAGCTAAATTCTTTATAAGTTTTTTCGTAAATTCAAAAATCCAAAAAAACAAAAATTACAAAAAGTTAAATATGAATTAACAAAAAGCTCTACTAAGATAAAATGAATTACTCAAAGTAGTTCCGGGAATAGCAAACATGTCCAATAATCAAGATCCTCTTTTATCGCTGAAAAATGATTATTTAACCTTCATTGCACAAGCGAACAAATCTTTGGGCTATAATCCGTATTTAAAAGGAGTTCTATTTGCTTTAATGTCCGAAGGAATATTAATTTCACAAGAACAAATTATGAGATTAACTGGGTATAGTCGATCGATGGTTTCAGAAATTTTAACAGAATTAACAGATTTTTCTAGCAGATTTCCTGTACGTGAGACCCGCAAACCAGGTGATAAGAAAAAATACTATAGTTGTTCTCTATCTTTTGTACAATATACCAAGATTCTAGCGAAAACTAATTTAGAGTCTTCTGAAACAAGTTATGAGTTTATAGATGCTCTTTTACCTCGTTTGGATGCACTTTTTCCACAAACCCCTGATATAAAGCATGTCTACGACTTGTTGAGCTTTCTCAAATCGACTTACTATAGTGTAAAGGCCTTGATTACTTATGTGGAGGATCAATTGGATTCGATCTTAGAAACAGGAAATTTTCCCGATATTAATCCTTATATTAAGAAAACTTTAGAAGAGAATAAACGATCATCCCATGTTCCCGAGATAGAAATACCAGACTCGGACACTCTTCCTCAAATAAAACACGATTTTATATCATATCTACAAGATGTAATTCCTCCCTCAGGAAAACAGAGAGATCTAATCACCACCTATTTTGGTCTGTATTTGGAAAGGGAACCAGTGACTCAAGAACAGCTCGGAGAACTATCAGGAGCTAGTCGAACCGCGATCTCTGAAACCCTTTCACTACTTACGAAAATCAGGAGCGCAAAACTGGTAAAAAAGCCTAAAGATCGAAAAAAATACTATTCTCCCATTATTAGCATGGCAGACTATAGTCTCTTAAAATATACAAACCAAAAACGGGTTTTTACTCAGATTAAGTCAGGAATCAATTCAGAGATATTACCTGAGCTACAAAGGATCACAGCAAATGAAAAAGAGAAAAATAAATTTGAGAAGTTCCTGAATGAAAATCTCTACTGTTATCAAATCCTAGAGGATTTCATTAGCCTAATGTACCAGACTTTTAGTCAGTAAGTTCTGCAACTGTTTAATTTGACAAACATTCTCTGCTTGCTTTTGCATTCATTACACTTTTAAGAAACAAGAATCTCTATATGCCAATCAAGGAAGGATTGGGTATATGCTGAAACAAAACAGATTCTTAATTGTCCTGTTCATTGTTGTATTCACTAAAGTGACATTAATCGAAGCTTGGAACGCTGTACCGCCAGCTGGAGAATCTCTCAGTGAGGGTACATTATCTTACTTTTCAAATAAAACTTCTACCTTGGGCATTCCGTATCAACTACGGGCTTATTTTATTTTTAGAATTTATGACAATTTACGGTCTGATGGACAGATAAATGACAGCTTCTTCAGTACTTTTTTTTCATATTCATTTCATATCTACCCAACAATATATTTTAATTACCCAGAATGGGGATTAAATGATACAATCGTTACTGGCTTTACCAATATTTCTATCACCTATCGGGTGGAATACCCATCTGCTTCTACTGGTGCAACGTGGAAAATTAGTTCAATCTATGGAAGACCCACTTGTTCTGGGTTTGGAAGAGGTTGGTCTAGCACATATAATCAGAAAAGTGAGTACCCTGAAGTCATGATTAATCTATCATTCGGCGTGACATTTACAGAAGAGACGATTTATAATGAGAGTGTTCCCAATGAAACGGGGTGGTTAGAAGATGTCACTCATTTTAGGTATTATTATAGACACAAAACTGCGAAATTTAATCTGGATTTCCTTACTTTGGTTGCGTGTAGTACGGTATTCTTAGGCATTTCACGAAAACGACTCAGTTCGAAGAAATAATCCGAAACGAATCTCGTTCCAAATCGTTATACAACATCAAATTCCAATGAAAAATTAGGGCCATCTTTAAATCTTAAAGGGGGTTCGATAAATAAGTAATATGTACCCACGGGAAGATAATTGATCCACAGTGCATCGTGGGAAGTATTTTCTTCATCAGTTGTTGCTAGATGAAAGGAAAAGGGTTCGGAAATCAGTGTTTCACCCAAAGTAAAAGCTCTATTTGCTTCGGTCAATGAAGGACTTTGGGGAAAACCTTGAATAATATTCTTCGTTCCATTAAGGACGAAGTAATCTGCAGGCCAAAAATAACGGGTAAAATAAGGCATTGTATGGTTAATCAAACATGTAAAGTTTATTGTCAGAATAATATTTTCTCCATGATGATATTGAGTTTTATCTACACTTGCATTGAAGTACCAACGTTGGCTAAAAGGTAAGGAGGCTGGGTTAATAGGAGAGGAGTCACCATCATCTTCAGGTAGACTGTTAATAAATATAGAAGAGAGAACTATGCCCCCAATTATGAGAATCATGATTGTAGATACGAGGATGACAGCTTTAGAGGTGTTTACATTCATCATTTTCACGGAAAATCAAATCGGAATTCTCAATATGACGTTATTTAATGTATCAGGACTTTTAAGATTTCTGTTGTATCAAATCATTTCTTGGGAGTATGGAAGGTATTGATTATACTTCTCAAAATAAGAGTCATATCACACCATTCTTCGTAATCCAAGTATTCCCTATCATTGTTAAATAAGCTCAGGATAAAGGAATGAAAGAAAGAGCGAAAATGGTTTCTATAGGAAAAAGAAGAAAAAAAGAGGGGAGCAAAAAAATGCTCTTAGATAGCTCGTTTGATAACGCCTGGACCTTGCTCTTGATATTCTTTGCGAGCAACCCAAAGGCGTTGGAATGTTTTAAGGGAGGAGAGAATAGAGCCACCAATCCAAACAGAGTAACGGCGTTCGGGAGGGGCAACGATTCGGATTTCCACATTATCAGGGACAAGCTCGGTGAGTTCTTTGTGTAGACGTTCTTTTAATCCAGGGAACATAGTTGATCCACCAGATAGAACAATGTTTTGATAGAGTTCTTTTCGAAGGTCAATATCACAAAGTTGAACGGAGGCATAAATAGCTTCATCTAAAGGAGTTTCTTCTTTTCCGATAGCACTTGGATTGAAGAATGCTTCAGGGGCTAAGAATCGTTCAGGACCAATAGTCAAAGTTTCACCATCAGGTAAGGTATATTGCTTTTCCATACCAGAGACTTTTTCGGCTAACTTGAGTTCCTTTTCAGGATCAAGGGCAACATAACATAATCGCTCTTTAATATCTCGAACAATTTCTCGCTCGGCGGAAGAGGTTAATGCACGTCCACGGGTACGTAATAATCGTCGTAGATATTCAGTAATATCACGGCCAGCAATATCAATACGACTAATTGCATGAGCAATAGCGAATCCTTCATAGATGGGTACAATGTGTATAACACCATCACCCGCATCGATAACTAGACCAGTTGTTCTTCCAGAGGCATAGAGTGAAAGGACAGCTTGCATGGATACATACATTGCTGGAACATTAAATGTTTCAAAAAGGATTTCTGCCATCTTTTCTCGGTTCTTTCCTGGATTGAGAGGAGCCTCGGTTAAGAGCACTGGATGTTCGCTTGGATTGACTCGTAAGTCATTGTGAAACGTATAGTGCCAAATTTTCTCCATGGCATCCCAGTCCGTAACTACTCCGTGTACAATGGGGTAAATAAGTTTCAATACACCCCGTAGATTCATAGCTTCTTCGCCTACATAGTATTCACGGACATAGTGGTCTACGTCTGACATGATGGATTGGTATTTAGGGTACCCAATCAAAGTGGGAAAGACTGAACGAGGTTGATCCTCACCAGCATAACCATTTTTTGATAAACCAGTACCATTATCAATAACGAGGGGTTTACCTGTAATTCCTTCTGCTAGGGACATTTTTATCACATATTTTATTCGTTGTATTCTGCTTCTCGAACCGAAGTTTGGTAAGCCACTGTTTTTCTTGATTTCGGGGATTACCCTTTATATACTTGAACAGATATCGTTTCACTCGAGTAAGTGAAACTGTTTCTGCGGGTTCGATTGGCTTAATGCAGGTCAAAGATATTGTTGTTTTATTATAAAGGTTACCTTTCGCTAGATGAAGATCTTTAAACAAGTTTTATGCCAGTTTTATAGGTGGAATCATTCATTCCCACATGATAAATGATGGGATTCTTTAGTACTGGACTTTTGTTGCGTCTTTTCCAAAAAAGATGGGGAATCAGCCAATTATGGTGCACGAAAAGATTCTCTAGTAAAACTCTCCGACTAAAATAATTTACGCTTTGAATGGTGAATATGGAGTAGAGGTTTAATTAATTAAACATTCTTCAATACTTCCAAATGTAAATTGAAAATATTACTATTTAATTCTTTTTCTAATATTTCAGTCAGTTTAAATTCGTAAAAAGCGAATCTTTTATCATAAGTTTCAATAGATTGATTAAAATTCTGATTTCGTGCGTTTATGAGTTTAATAATTTCTGAAGTTTTCAGGGAGCTGGATAATAGCTCGATATAATGACTGCTAATAATTGCTCAAAGTACTTGCTCGTTAATCAATTTAAAAAACTATAAAAAATCCCTTGGGATTATGGTGATTATCTACTAAATTCTAAGGAAGAAAGATAACTTCTTCCATTAGATTGAAATTTCAAGAATTCTCATGAGGTTTATTCTATGTCACAAGAAAAATATCGTTTTGATTTAAGTGATGGATTTGGAAAAGAGGATATATTTGCAATATTCGGCTCAATTTGGCATTTTTTTGCATTCA
>JAEOTQ010000008.1 GCA_016839785.1 Candidatus Hodarchaeota archaeon
CGATGAGTGGCAGTGTTTAAAACACACTGAGCATGTCAGAAAACCTCCACGCGTATTTATAAAACGAATACTGCTCTATCAACGGGATTTTTCTTCAAAAATACCCCAGCACTCGTTTACCATCTCATGGTTATCGTCGCCAATCCCCATGGCTTTTCGCTGATGGCAAAATGGATTCATCTTTTCGAGGTCCGTTTCGTGCTTTCTTTTAAAGAAAGCATTCAGCACTTATCGGTTAGCGCGTGGCGGCCGGGCAGTACCCTTCCAGATAATCCGTAGACTAGAGGCACCCATATCCTGTTCCTCTCGTCCTGAGGACACGTTCCTCTCACGAATCCAAAAATATACTAATGCACCTTTAATAACTAAATCAGTAAATTAAACATCTAATTCAAATGAATTTCTTTGCAGAAATCATTAAATTATCCACTCATGGTTTAGAAAAATATATTTTCCTTTTACATTTAATAAAAGTGTTAATTGATATTATAGTAGTCTTAAATGGTTGAAAATATACTCTAGTAGTATTAATAGACTTATGTACCGAAATACACTTTAAATAGTCTAATAAAAATGATATAACCAAGCTATACAAAGTATAAATAACACAAAGTATTTATAAGTTTACATCATATGTAAAATTGAATGTGAATGGCAAGTCAATCTACATATAATTCAAGTCAACTATTCAATGATGTATCACTAGAGATACTATTTGATTTATATCATGCAAAAAAAGCTTTAACAATATATGCGTTTGATAAGAAATACTCTTATCGCCAATATCAGTATATGTTAAAAAAACTTGAATCTAATCTAATAATCAAACCTTATAAGGAAGGAAAGAAGAAGTTTTACAAGTTAAATCACTTTAATAATGAGCTGGTGAGATCAGTGCTAGAAATAAAAAAGTGGGAGGAAACAAATGACCATAACGAATTTCCTCAATCCCTATCAGATGACAAAAGGTTTTTTCGAGTTCTATCCGCTCTGAAAGAAACACATGGATGGGCTTTTACTGATACAACAGCATTACTAATATGGGCACCTTTTCTTGATCTTCAATTACCATATTTTACTGTATGTGTTAGAGATCGATATCTAAAGAGCAAACTGGAAGAAAACTTCCCACGTTCAGTTCTTAGAGTCCAGTTACAGGCAAAGTTTTTTTCACAGGAATCAAACATCACAGACATAAAAGGTGTGCCAGTGCTGAAACCAGAAATATTAGTTCCTAGACTTTTATGTGATGAAAATACCCGAGTAAGACTTTCTTCTTTGTTCTTACTTCCATTTTTATCACCAAGAAGAGTCCTTAAATATCAAGAAAAGAATACAAAAATATTTCCAAGTATACTGTACTTTTTATTCGCGCTAGAGAATGTACTGAATAGAGATTCGACGCTTTCTACATTCTCAAGGCAATGGTTTTATAATTTTGACCATTTTGATATGAATCTGTTGTTTTCACACTATCTACAACAGATGGGTAAAAAAAGGAAGAGCAAACTAAAGCCAACAACTTTTAAGCGGTATGAGCTTTTGAGAATAAAACAACAACTACAGTCAAATCAATGGACTGAATGGGATCGACTGGGGATGCTTTTTCCAGACAAAACGGTAAATTTTGAACCAAGTGATCTATTGGAATTAATAATCTCCTCATCTCCCTTGCTAGCAGAGGCCTGAAATGTGAATCGTGAATTCCCACGTTACAGAGACTTTCTCACCATTCAAGAAAAACTGGAAGAAAGTTGCCCAGTTCAAGTATTTGCGATTGGTGGAACATTCCTTCAAGGATATATCAATACAGTATTCACCAGAGACATTGATATAGTGGTTGCTATCACATCATCAGTATTAAACCCAATCGAAATACTAGATCCTGTTTTAAATGATTTAGACTTCAAACGTGTGTCAACGCTGATGGATAGTTACTTTCGGTTCGAAAAAAGTGATGGGTTAAAGCTGGACGTTTTTATCAATAAGGTCTTTATGTTCACAATAACCCCTTCTATATTATCTAGGGCTATAAATAAGAAATTATCACCTGAAGATGTTTTTCTTCTAAAAGCCCAATCAACTCGTGGATTGGATAAAGAATTTACAGATTTAAAACAGATAATCTCAAATATAACTAGAGGAAAGTTCGATTATCAAATCATTGTTGAAGAAATTACCTATCAGCTAAAAAACACTATTACTCTCAATCCTCAAAACCTTATCAGATTATTAAAAATACTCGAAGCAATTGAACAATTGAATGAAATATTCCCAGATGAGGTACCATACGTTTTCCTCAATGAGATTGAGAGGATTTATTCTCTTCACGGAATTTTTGAATAGAGACTTTAGTAAGATGAGAAACTCACACGAAAAACGAGGGTACTAATAAAAAAAACCATAAGAAAGAAGACCAGACCTCTCATCAAACACATTTTACGACTCCTGAAGGCTATTTCTTTGAGAAAACGAGAGGACTGAAAATTTCCATATGGTCTAGAGATTTTAGACATTCAATACGATAAGGGCTTTTGGTCGACCTCGTTTACTCCGTTTCGGACGCTGGTAAAGGACAGAAAGGTACGGGGAAGTAATTTTTTGAATCGAGGTGATAACTGAGGAAAGACGGGGACGGAGAAGACGATTACGTAAATAGAACTTCGCTTTCTGATTACCTAAATAACGTTCTTTCTGGACCCAGAGATCTAGCACTTCTTCTCGGGTGAAAGTAACTTTTTTCGATTGAGCATAAGCGGTCTGCAAAAGGTCTTTTATGATAATGAGATCACTAGGGGCAATATGTGGTACCTTTGGTGGATCAGTTTCAGGGGATGTTATCTCTATTCTTTCTAAATTCAATTTAACAAGTTTTTTGTACAGATTAAGCAGTCCGTTCTTATCAGATGGATGAGATTCAAAATACAAACAATCTAAATCATCTGCCAACTGCTGACCCTGCTCAGTAGTCACTTCTTCCGAATCAGTAATAACGCCAAGTATTGCAATAGGTTTCTCTACACCTTGGACTTCCCGATAATCTTGATACCAATATTGAACAGTATCAAACGAGGCCCGATCACCTTTATCAAAGATAATAATACACCCACTTGAGCCTTCATAATAAAAACGGCGTAACTTCCCAAAATACTCCTGGCCTGCCGTGGTATGCAAGATGAGCTTCACTTCTTGATCGTTAACCGTAATCACCTTAGATGCAATGTCAACGCCAATTGTTGGCATATAGTTCATCGAAAAAGCCCCTTCAGCCGTGTTACGAACAAGTTGACAAATCATGTTTGTAATTCTCCCAGAAATACAAACCTTGAGCACATAGCGGTCTTTCAAACGGGCCCTGGATAAAGAAGGCACCTGAGATTGTGGAACGTCTGATCTATGAAGATGCCTGTGAATCTCTTTCTTCTTCCTCTTCTGAGTGTTTAATTCAAATTGTACGGGAGAATGTTGAACCCGATTATCTGATAATCCAAGAATTTCCAGATTAGAAAGGTTTTGGAGACTTGTGGGAGGAGAAGTTAGCGTTATATTGCCCTTCAAGAATAACCTACGGAGGTGAACTAATGAACCAAGGGAAGCTGGAAGGGAAGTAAGAGAATTATATTCCAAGGATAATTCTCTTAAATTCTTAAGGTTACCAAGGGAGTCTGGAAGTGTAACAAGCTTATTGTGACGACACCATAACTCCTGAAGATTTTTTAACCTGCCTAGTTTTTCAGGAAGTAAGCGTAAATGGTTGTAATCTAGATCTAAGACCTTAAGGTTCAAAAGGTCCCCGAAAGAATCAGGTAAGGAAGTAAGCTGACAACGCTGTAGTTTTAAGACTTCTAAATACTTAAAGACACTAATAATCGGGGGTAAAGAACCAATATTATGCCCAATTAATGTTAATCGCAATAAATGTTGATCTTTAATTTCTAGATTTCTAATCTTGGAATTAAGTGGAAATTCTAATTGAGAACCCAGTTCTAGTAACGCTGTGGCTTCACTAGGAATGAGAAACGAACGAAGCCAATAATTTTGGAGATACTTTGGGTGAATTTCCAACCGTTTGCATTCTTTTCCTAGAAGAAAATCGAACTGTTTTATGAATTGATAGTGGCCGGTTGAAAGTAACTCTCCGATCAATTTCTCAGAAATTGCTTCTTTAAGCTGAAAATAATTTGAAAATTCCTTAATACTTAGTGATAAGTGGCCTCCTGAATTGTTAAACTCTTGGTGTATATGTTTTAAGAGATCTGCGTGTGAAATCTCCAAGTTTTACCCTCTTTCAACCCTGATGGGAAAGGAATCTGTCTTATTACTATGAAATATCACAACGTTCCGACAAAATTTTTCTTGTGGTCAATGATTTACTAGAGTGACACTTCTTAGTTAAGGAGTTAACTAGAGAAAGTCTTCGCAAGTTAATGGATAAAAAGTGGGATTCAAAACGAACCAGAACTAAAAGAAGTGACCATCAGACATAAGATCAGAAGACTTACCACATATACTCTATTTGACTCCTGAAGGCTATCTTACGAGAGGACTGACAATTTTCACCTTGTTTAGAAACAATAGCCCGTGAGCGAGGAGTGGTAGTGTTTAAAACACACCGAGTATGTCGGAAAACCACCACGTGTATTTCTAGTAAGAAAACTGCTCTATCAACGGGATATTTTTTAAGAAAGATCCCAGCACTCGGTTACCATCACATGGTTACCAGATAACTAAACCACCTCTCATCTAAATTTGTTTAATTCTAAGATGTAAGATTAGATTCTCCAGTAAGGAAGAAACCGATAAATTAGGGATCTTACTTAAGTAAAAGCGAAGATATTCACCTTCCTGCGTTTCATAGATAAGAGGGGCAAGTCTAAACGGTTCTAGAGAACGATGAAAGACTTCCTTGGACTGTGTTTGAACAAGCCAGTCATCGCAAGAGTCTTCATAACATTGATACCCCAGATCGAAAGTTACATGAGAAAAACCATACTCCTTCATCCGTCGGACAAGACTCAACCCAGCTAATAATTCATGAAGCTGAAGGTCAGGGGGGATGGTTTTTAGGGTGGTCTGTAGTTCTTGGAGGGAGAGACCACTATAAATTCTAGCACAGGGATTTAATAATGAATTTTCCGTTAGATCGAGGGTTTTTAGAGTTGGAAGGTCACCTACAACCCTCGGGATAAGCGAGAAATTATTGTTCGCTAAAACAATACATTCGATATTGGGAAGCTGACTAAGAGTGAGGGGGAGGGTAGAAAGGCGGTTTTTCCATAATTCTAGCTCTCTTAAATTAGAGAGCTGCCCAAGCGAGTCAGGTAAGTAGTCTAACTGGTTATCGTTAAGAGCAAGGCTCGTAAGCGTCCTAAGGTGGGTAAGGGAATCAGGAAGAGAAGGGAAATTATTCGAGGATAATTTAAGCACTTCGAGTTGGGTTAGCTGACTAAAGGAATCAGGAAGGGTAGAAAGCTGATTATTATCCAATAAAAGAACCTTGAGTTTTCCAAGACATCCAATACTTGGAGGTAGTGTGGAGAGAAAATTCGAACTCAGATCTAACCATTCCAGCTCCGAAAATACCTCAAAGAAATTGGGATGTAGTTCTAAACGGTTTTTAGATAAATTAAGTCGCTTTAAGTTAATGAAAGTTGTTATAATTTCAGGGATTGAGGTTAATTTTTCTCCCTCAAAGGAGAGCTGAACCACGCGTCCTTCCTGATCGACTCCTATTCTTCCCACCTTGAGCTGTTCTTCGTGAATCTCCAATTGTGGTATACTCCATTTATAACTTGCTATTCCGCATAGCCATCCTCAATAACCTTTCTAGACAGATATGTAAAAATTTCAAACGCTTGGTGCAGATCAGTGGGTTTGGACTCGAAATACTTCATGTTAAGTTGAGTGGCAAGCGCTTGGCATTCCTCAAAAGAGAGTGTTTCAGAATTCTCTTCACAGTGAGTAATTAGGCCAACTAATGCAATGGGGACATCAGGTTGGATATACGTCTGAAATTCTTTTAGCCAGTACGGAACAGCATTGAAGGTTTGACGAGAACACTTGTCAAACAAGATTGAGGCAGCACTAGCCCCCCGATAATAAGAGGGACGGAGTTTCCCAAAAAATTCTTGTCCTGCTGTATCAACTACGATTAATTTAACTGGAATCTCTCCTACGTTAATTTTCCTAGATCGAATATCGACTCCTAGGGTAGGCATATTATCCTGTGGGTTCTTGTATCCTACAAAAGAGTGAATAAATTTGGATTTAAGTTGAGAAACACTTCCGATGACACATATCTTAAGTAAATACGCTTGGTCGTCAAAGGAGTCCTTTCGAAGCTTCTGGATAAAGATATCACTTAATTTATCTAAGAGTGATGAATTGACAATAGAAGTTTCAAAAAGCTCTAATTTAAGATTCGCTGCAGTTTCCCGAACCATCTGTGGACTCATATAGCCAGCTTCATTCTTAATACCAAGCAGGATCACAGGAAGCGATTTTGAAGTAAAAACCCTGAGCTCTTTCAGCCAATCCTTTAGATCCTTCACTGACTCAAGATATTCGTAATCCCATACTGAAATTGCTCCCGCAGCCTCATGATAGAATGCCCCTTTTTTTTCACTTCCCTCTTCCGAAATATCAATAGCTAAATCAGAATACGTGAAATTAAAAGTAAAATGAAATCTTCTATACGCTACCTCGTGAATCTCAGATATAGCTTCTTGACTCTGAAATTCTGTACTGTCATTGAGAGGACTTTCTAGTTCTGGTTGAAGAAGCTTTGCCACTAGTTCACTTGGAGTGCCAATAATGACAATCTTGTAAATATCAGCGTCGTTCCCTTGGTCAGGCATGATCAGTTCTTCTTCCACTCTTGGTTATTAATTCCAGGACATATCTGTAAGAAGATTTTTCGTTCAGTAAATCTCCCGACAAAAATCAACCAAAGATCAATAATAGGAATATCTTGGATTGTTCACAATTAAGGAGTTATCTAGAGAATCTATTCGAGAAAGAATTCACAAAAAGATAAAATTACAGAGAAATTAAGGGAAAAATAAGTGACCACCAGACATAAGACCAGAAAACTCACGAACACACACTATTAGACTCCTTAAGGCTATTATTTCTAAATAAACGAGAGGCCTGAAAATTTCCACACGGAAATTCAAAAATAGCCCGTGTGCGATGAGTGACTGGCTGCTCCGCTTTTATTCAAGACCTCTCTACTTAATGTTTATTTTGGTGAAAGGGAAAAAATAAGAATTTAAGATTGAGAGTCTCGTGTAGATGTGGTGGATATATTTAACCAGCTGAATTTCTTTCAAAATGGGTTTATGACCCATTCACTTCTTTTTCCATCCTTATCTTGATAGATAGCTTCTTGAATAACTAGTTCTTCATAGATTCGAATTCTGTCTTACGATATGTCATCACCCAAAAATACATCGCAAGGATGACGAGCATAACAACACAAAAAATTATAAATCCTAGTAGAAGACCCTGTGTCTGATTTATGTCGTTAATAATTATTCCAAAACCCAGAGTTACCAGTAGTACCGCAATCACACCAACTATCTTTAGAATTGGTGGGAGAGGCGCAAGAATTCCTACCAAGCTTAATATGATTTTGACAAACCAGTTTTCCTTTGAAGGTGTCTCATTCATATTATCACCTCATTTTCGAGTTGAAACATTACTGTAGTTTTAACAGATTGTATTTTGTATTTGCTTAGTTTTTTGCAACAATTTCTCACAAAATTAAAGCAAATTTTTTAGGAGAGGTTGTTATTTTTAAGATTTACTAAGTAAGATTTTTCATTTCAAATAATCGGACACAATTGCAGAGTACTAAAGACCATTATACTCAAGTTACTCACTCTTTTACGCTTCCTGGAAGCTATTTCTCCTATAACACGAGAAGATTGACCCTTTCCACTTTTCTAAATAGAAGTAGCCCGTGTGCGATTAGTGATAGTGTCTAATGCACACTGAGCATGTCGGAAAACCACTACGCGTATTTTCTTATAGAAGACTGTTCTATCAACGGGAGGTTTTAAAGACAGAGGAGCTTAAACTAATGGTTACAAATGCGGCAAATGCATTAAGAAAGAGAAGAAATATAGTAATTGTCGGAGTGTAAAGACGGAGAAGTTCTGGCCGACCAAGGACAGAGCGACCCAGAACCTCACTAAAAATTGTAAAATCAAAAAACTTAAGACGGACGTACCATAAAGGAAGGAGGGGATCAATATCACTGGTGACATGAAAGGGAAAAGACAAGAAATGGGTGAGATCAAGGTTTAAGACTGACAATAGAGAGAGAACAAGGATTATCGAAAAGATCAGCAAGTGAAGGAGAAAACGAAAGCGAGAAAACACTGATGTAAACTTCGTTGTCCCAAGATTCCAGATAAGAAACCCAAAAGCCATACTTAGCAACATAGAAATTTATCTCCCTGAAACAGAATTTGGTGAATGCAATAATAACCCTCATAAGCCCTGAACGCTCTTTAAACACATCTGTAAGACTCTTTGAAGAAGTTTTTCCATTTTTACATTCTAGATTTAGACCGTTTAAGCACCATTAAATTAAACAAGACGATAAAAACAATTAGGAAAGATAATCCATTAGCTGATGAGGGAGAAGCAATACTGATGGGGCCCACATAAACGGAAGTACTAAGCTCAGTATCACTAGCAACAACCAATAAATAATAGGTTCCGGGAGTTAGAGTAGAGAGAGCCCAAATATATGAAGATTCTTGATAATTAGATACTATTTGTATCCACGAACTATTATCATTGCTATAGTAAATACTGAAATAGAGGGAATCACGAAGATTTGGATCTGATGCTTCCCAAGAAATTATAATCTCCTTGGAATATTCGTTATTAACTTTTGGTGTCAGAATAGTAAGTTCAGGAGCATAATTATTAGCGATCTGAATCTGTATAACTTCTGTTACTGTAGAAGTGTCATCTGAAACCATAAATCTTAGATAGTATATTCCATTATTTAATTCGGAGATACGCCATAAATATTGTGTTCCAGAATTAGAAACAACCAAGGGGTACCATACGACTTGATCTGAACTATAATGAATGTCAACGAGAATTAGATCATTCTCTACATCATTAGTTGACCATTGAATTTGAATCTCGTCAGAAAAGCTCGAATAACTAAAGGGACTGGATATTGTAAGAGTGGGGGGGATGTTTTGATTATGGATATCAATTAAAAATATTGAGGATGTGAAATCTCCACACCAAATTTCAAGAGAATAAGCACCGTCAGAGAAAAGTGTTGTATCTAGATCATAGTCAAACTCAGAGAGGTTTTCTGCAATTGATATCGAATGAGAACCATTCATCAAATAGAGATTGAAAAAACAATCTGAAATTTCTCCACCTGTAAGGTTCCATCTAATATTGACTGTATCTATCCAAAAGGAATTAGTTAATGTCAATAAGTCGATAACAGGCATCATAAGCGAAATCGGATAGGTTTTTTGCCCAAGAGATTCCCAGACTACAACATCTGAAATATCTTTTATGGCAAGGAGGGAGTTAACGGAGGTTTTATCATAGAAATCTTTGGGAACTGTAAAATTTGAATAGAAAAATCCAGGCCTAGTTAGGGATTCAATAGTATCACCTGTTTCTTCAGCCCAAAAAAAAGGAAACGAAGTAGTGTTATACCATTCAATTATTGGATAATAGGTTGCATCTGGGAATACAAAAAGACATGAAGCAAGTAAATCGGTAGAATTCGAATCCCTCCAAATAACAAAACATCCAAGTGAGTTATCAGTGAAGAGTGATGAGTCGTTGGTTAATTCAAGGTCATAAGACATTGAATAGATAGTGCAATTTGTAAAAAAAACATTAGAATGATCTAACAACAAATCAAAATCAATGACACTATTAATAAACGAGGCATTGGAATTAGTAATAACAGTTTCATCAATACCTACATCGACGAGTGTTATATTGGAGGAAGAAGAATCAGTTATAAAAAATGAATTAATATCAACTGTATCTAAATATAGAGAGAAATTACTGCAATTAAAATTCACAATATTAGGAGTACTAGTAGAAGTACTTAAAATAGTTACATTAGACCCGTGGAGAGTCAGTTGTGGGATGGTTGAAGTATGCTGTAGCTCAAGAATAACATCAGCATTATTTATATCAGAATCTCCACCGATGTCAAAATTAGATATTTCTACAGTTGAATTCTCAATCAAGACACTTAAAACATAAGTATTATGGTCTGAATAACCCGAAAAAATCGAATCCTGGATAACAATGAAACCGCGAAGTTCAATTGTATCAATTACAACAATGGATCTCATACAGGAAAAATTGTCGATATTAGGGGAAGTAGTGGTTGTGCTTGAGAGAGTCACATTCGAATCATCAAGTGTTATTTGAGGAATATAGGAAGAGGGTTGTAACTCTAACACCACATTAGAATCAGAAATTTCTGTTATTCCATCGATTTCAAGATCAAAAACGGCTACAGTTGAATTCTCAATTAAAACACTAGCAACATTAGAGAAATAGTCAGCTAAACCAAAGAAAATTGAATCTTGAATAACTAAAGACCCCAAGAGCTGAATAGTATCAATCGAAATATTTGATTTGTAACATGACAAATCATTGATATTAGGAGAACTAGTAGTAGAACTAAAAAAAGTCGCATTGGAATTAATAATCGTCATTTGGGGGGTATTAGAGAAGTACAACAGCTCGAGAAGCACGTCGGAATCGACTATTTGACTTACTCCATTAATCACTATAACACTAAAATTTACTGAAGAATTGCTTATATAAAGAAAGTTAATATCAGGAGCACTGGATGTACTCGAACTAGCGACATCTATTTCGGAATTAATTGTAGTAAAATTGGAAATTATTGAAAAATAATCCAAATTTCCCTGAAGTAATGAATTTCCATAGACTGAACAGGTCCCTGTTAAATCTAATTTTATAAACCGAAACTCAGAATTTGACTCGACAAGCACACTAGTTTCTACTGTGACACTAGAAGCATCTACGGTCAAAGTACCTCCATTTCTAACTATTATGCTGTTGTAAGTCTCAACAGTCGAAATTGTTATTGATTCATTATCAACTATTAGATCAGGACTAGCTACAACTATAATACTCAGGTTAGAAGTAATTATCGGGAATATTACTATGACAAGGAGAACCTTAATTCCCATAATTTTAGCCAAAATTCCATCCTCAAACAAAGGTTACATTGAATTGATAAGTCAAATTGTTAATACTCTATAAAAAATATTGGAATTCTCCAATTAATACTGTTTTCAGATTTCCACTTTTTTCCCTCAAAGGTAAAATGACTATCAGAAATAAAACCAGAAGACTCATCTACACACTATGTACGACTCTTTGAGGCTATTACTTAGAAGTAAACGAGAGGACTGACAATTTCCACACGGTTAGCCCTTGTGAGAGGAGTGGTAATTGACTGAACCAGCCTGTTTTTAAGAGGAGAGAATTAACTAAATGATGGATTATCCAGAAGAAACACACACATACTCACATTGCCAGCAATCTATCAATATCTGATTGTGTTATCTCTTTGGGATCCAAATTTCTAACCAAATCTCGAATGATTCGAATTTGAGCTTCAGTCAGATTTGCAGGGAGTTTAATATCGTAATCTGCCCCTAAAAGTTCGGAAGTAGTGAAAGGTATTCGAATATTGAAATCTAGTTCTTCAAATTGCTCATATACCATCACAGTTTTGGTAATATAGGATTGAGCATTCACCATTTCTTTGAGAATTATTTCTTTTTTGGCTTGGGACTGAAGTAAATTTCGAATCTGCTTAACGAAAATCGTTAAGTTAGAATAGAAATTGTCCGGAAAATAATTATACTTAGGATGTTGCAGTATTACTTTTTTCTGTGGAGGAGAACGTATCGTAAATGCAAGTGTAAAATTATTTCTTTTATCAGGAGAATCAGGATTTGCAGTTGCAAAACCAAAAGCAAGGATAGCACATCTCTCAAATTTTTCTCTTTGTACCCGTGCAAATATAATCCTTCCACAAGTTGGGCATAAAGTTTGTTCATCAGTTACGAATTCAAATTCAAAGCGGCTAGGTATGATCTGATCAAGGTTTAATCCAGTTCCCACTAATCCAGTTCCAGAAAACACTCGCTCTGCAAGATTTTTAGAATTTTTTTGAGGAAAACGATTGTTAAAAGTATCCAACATTGGAATAGGGCCAGTACCATGAGAGAAAAACGACAAAAGCGAACCATAAGAGAGTTCATCCATTCTTTTCTCAGCTTCAAGGTTAGGAATTCGGTGTATTTCGGCTTCCATCGCTTGAATCACCTTTTCTTGCAATTTGTATTCAGTTATCGTTTTAATATCAGGATAGGTTTGTGCTGCATTGGGATATGCCAAATTAATATGTGAGAGAAGAATTTGTTCATTGAAATCGGGCTGATAGCGGGTTTGTAGCCCCCTCAGAAAATTTTTGAGGAAAATGAGCTGGATCAAACCACCTCTGTCAGAGGGATAAGAAATTGGAGAATGATTACTTGAGTGAAGCTCTTTCTGCTCAGTATGACGTCGCATGATAGTCTTGATAGAATTTTCCTTAACCCCAGTAATTTCCTGGATTTCTGAGTAAGTAAAGCCTAAACTTACAAAATAAACAATAATTAAATGTTTGATACGCATTTGAGCCATAGGTTGGGCAAGAAATTGTTTAATCAAATCATCATTCAAATCAAATAAAATCATCAAAATCGAGAGTAAATATGACATGATATATTATCAAGGTTTCGAAATGAAACCATGTCAACTGTCTGTTGACTTCAAATTAAACTCTATCAAAAACCCTCCACACACTCCAGGTGGCTCCTTAAGGCTTTTTTTCTAATTATTTGAAATAAACGAGAGGCCTGACAATTTCCACACTAATTTCAGATTAATAGCCCGTGCGCGAGGAGCGGGAGCTTGCTGAAAAATATAATTTCATGGCATTTGATTATATTTCGAATGAAA
>JAEOTQ010000055.1 GCA_016839785.1 Candidatus Hodarchaeota archaeon
ATCTGTGGGGAACCACACCATTGCCATTGACTTATGATTTGTCAATGATATGATTTCGATACTATATTTCTCTTTCATAAACCAATTATCTAAATGGCCCAAAAATTCTTCAAGAGCATTAGATGGCACAATAACCTCACTGACAATAATTGAAGGACCTCCTCTTTTTAATCTTAATGTATAGAAACGGTCTTGCCATAAGTCAAGAGCAATGTCTGGCTGTAATGTGTTATCAAACTTTTCTGAATTCCCCCGAGTGTTAACCCAATCTTTCTCCAAATAACTCGCTACAATTACACCTGATTTAGCGTTCCTAAATACTGTTTTGATTTCCTCATTCTTTGTTATCCACTGAAGACTGTTATAATCAATATACCGCAAATAGTAAGGATTCATTGTTTGGAGCCGTTCAAATAATTTTAAGCCTATTTCAGTCGATTTTGGGCTAATTGCGATATGGTTTAATGGTGTTATCTCACGAATCTTTAGTGTTATTTTCCAAATTATCCCTAAAGTCCCGAAATTTCCCACAAAGTCTGATGGATCATCCAAAATGAAGGGTTTATCACCTGATCCAAGTATTGTCACTGTTTGAATACTTTGAGCAATATCGCCATATTTACTACTCCCTATACCGTACCCACCAGATGCTATCCATCCACCAACGGATGATGAAGGAGCAGAGGAAGGATAGGTAAAGAGGTCGAAACCTCTCTTTATCAAGTATTCCCTTAAGCGTCTCCAAGTTATTCCTGTTTCAATTTCTACATGCTTGGTTTCTGGATCAAAAGATGTTATTTTCTTTACCTGAGTGAGAACAACAATAATCCCATTCTGAGTTGGTAAACCTCCCCCATACCCACCTGTTCCTGCGCCTCGAGGTATTATAGGAATTTTGAATTCTTCACATAATTTTACGACAGATTTGATTTCTTGGTGATCACTAGGCTGTACTACAGCTAGAACATTGAAATCGTATAATAATTTACCAAGTTTTGGGAGATCTGCAATATCTCTGGAATATAATAATCGTTCAAACTTCTTACGATAAACTCGTAATCCTTTCGATTGTAATGTATCCAACCGAGAATGAATCGCAGCTCGTTCATTTCGTAATAAGTAAAGATCAATTAGAACGAGTAAAACACCTAGAAATACTACAAAAAGCTCTGATATCATGAAAATATCTTCAAAATATTGTTCTAGGCTTAATAAACTAATAAGACACGCCAAACCAATACAAAGTAGCAAAATGGTAATTATTCGTGCAATAATCTTGTCGTAAGTGCGCATACGAATTCAGCAGTAAATTTTCATGATAGAAGCTTATTAAAAAGTTATTGTACAAAGTATTTTTGAGTAGATGCAGAGAAAGTTCCCTCAATCAAATGGATAAAAACTTACCTCTCAAAATCTGCTTTATTAATACTGTATTGTGTTGATTAACTGGAGCGCTAAGTAGAAGTGGCAAACAATAATATAAAATATATATTATTTGATTTTGATGGTACATTAATCGATAGTATGCCGTTCTTGGAAAAGAACGCAATAACTTTGCTGATGCACCATTTTTCGTTCTCAGAACAGGAAGCACGTACCAAATATCGAGAAACTACTGGTTTACCCTTCGTTCAGCAAATGGAGATTATTGCCCCAAACCATACAAACAACCAAATTGCTGTTGAAGAATTTGAAAATATGAAACTTGAACTTATCTATGAACAACGTCCATTCAATGATGCTCTGGACGTATTAAATCGTTTGAAAGAAAAAAATTACTTATTAGGCATTTCTAGTGGAACTATCGAATCAATTATTGCTACTTATTTAAAGAAAATCAATTTTGATATAGTAAATGATATTATGGGCTGGCGTCAGGGTTTCGAAAAAGGAGCAGATCACTTCAATTACATTATCAAGAAACATGCTATACATAAATCCCAAATCATATTTGTAGGAGATAGCTTGCATGATGCGAAACGCGCAAAAGATAACCAAATTTCTTTTATTGGTCGGGTTGGATTGTTTCCTAAGATAGATTTTGAAAATGTTATTCCTAAATGTCCTGTCATCCACGAACTAACAGAGATTTATGAACGATTGAAATAAGGATGTAAGATTAATGTATTTAAGCACTAAATATCTGATTGGGGCTGGTTTTTTAGCAGGTGTTTGGATAATTGTATACAGCTTGGTACTTGATATTTCCTACCTACTCGAAAACCCTACATCATCCTACCTGCTTTTATTGTTATCATTGAATTCGAGGGATGATCCTCTTCCTCTTATTCTTATTGGATTAGCAATCACAGCGGTTGGAATCTATTTTTATATTCAGTTGTTCACAAAAGAGCGAATTCGTGGAGTAAATTTGGAGTTTGAGGTGTCTCCTGATTTAAAAACATTTAAAGTAGTTAAAGATCATTCCCCTGGGAAAAGATCTAAAGAAAGCATTCCCTCTATGGCTTATTGTAGTGCTTGTGGTAGGGAAGTCCATGGACCTTTTCGTTGTGCAACCTGTGGCCAATTATTATGCGCTAATCATATCTTAGCTGGAGATCATCAATGCAAGGAGGGATCCTAAATGGCCGAAAAACCTGATTGGAAGAAAGATCTAGCTAAACAAAACATTTTAGATAAATTAAACCTATCCGTTCAGGAATTATCAGAGTTAGGTATTGGATGGATGATTTCAGCAAGTATACTCATATATTTAAATGGAATGCTAGTTGATTTAATCGAAAGACAAACCTTACCCGAATATTTTATAATTTTCTTACTAGTCTTCGGTTTCAGTTTCTTCACTCATGAATTAATGCACAAATTTACAGCTCAACGGTTCGGTGCTAGAGCATATTTTCGAATATCAAGAGAGGGATTAATCATTACCCTTTTATCTGTTCTTGTGGGGTTCCCTATGCTTGCTGTAGGTGCTGTCTTCTGGTGGGGTGAAGCTGCTTC
>JAEOTQ010000056.1 GCA_016839785.1 Candidatus Hodarchaeota archaeon
AGACTATGGCAAAAGAATTAATTCTTCTTGGAGAATCAATTAATGCGGAAAAAGCATTATCAATTGGGCTCTTAAATAAAGTTGTAGATCCTGAAAAACTGGAAATAACTGTTATGGATTATGCTCAAAAACTAGCTAAAGGGCCTCAATTTGCGATAGCCCAAGCTAAAGAATCAATAAATCGTGGAACAGAAATGGCTTGGTTAGATGCTATACAAATGGAATCAAATCTTTTCGTTCTCTGTTACACACACGAAGATTTTAAGGAAGGAGTATCTGCATTTTTGGAAAAACGTACACCTAATTTCAAATAAAGTATGAATAGAATTGAAGAGATTATTTAACATATATTTGCTATATGAAGAAATTTAATACAATGACTTATTCTCTATTTTAATAAGGATAAATCATGACACTCATTACTAAAACCAACGCTAAAGATCTTCCAGAGGTATTGAAGTTACTATCAATGGTAAACCTTCCTGTTGAAGGAGTTAAAGAGCAGTTTCAAAACTTTTTTATTATAAGAAAAGATAAAACGATCGTTGGCTGCATAGGAATTGAAATCTATGGAAATACTGCCCTCCTTCGATCATTAGCAGTTCATCCCTCCTTTCAAGGAAAAGGGCTAGGTCTACAACTAGTGCATAAGATCGAGGGATATTCGACTGAGAAGAATTTACGTAACATCTATTTACTAACAGAAACAGCAGAGAAATTTTTTTTGAATTTAGGTTACAACTATGTTCCCAGAGATAATGTTGATCCGAGAATCAAGCAAACTATTGAATTTACAACATTATGTCCCTCCTCACCCGTAATGATCAAGAAAATATCTTTCTTATAATTATTCTTCATTTATTACTATTATAGGAATTTATTAAAGGACAAATTCTTATGATCTGAAACGCAGGTTATTTACCTTTAAAACAAGTATGTGGTGCGGATGTTCCAGGACTGGCGTTAACCCAGAAGGATGACGTTTCATCACTTCTGGCACTAATTTTAATCCAGTTATTTGGTTTTAATACAACTATTTTAGATTTTTCAAATAAGTTACTATCCCTACCAAATTTTTTCAAATCATATCGATTTTTTTATGTCCCGATTACTCATCCTGAGTCATTTTGGTGGCATGGTTGGCATTCTTCTTTAAATATTAACGTATAGCAAGAAAAAGCTATTTTTCCTATTTTCGTTAAATATTTTTAAACCTTAGGATATTGCAACCAGATTTCTTGTTCAGATGGTGAATCCCCTGTCCCAAAAGAATGTGAATAAAATGAAGAATCATAAACGATTTGATTTAGATGAAAACGAAATACCAAAAAAATGGTACAATATACTCCCTGACTTACCTGTAGCTCTTCCTCCTCCTTTATCCCCTGCTACTAATGAACCAGTCGGTCCAAAGGATTTGGCGCCTTTATTCCCTATGGAGCTTATACGACAGGAGGTATCTACTGATAGAGAGATACAGATCCCTCACGAGGTTTTAGAAAGGTATAGAGAAATCAGGCCTTCTCCGTTAATACGGGCAACAGGTTTAGAGCATGTATTAAAGACAAAAGCTCGAATTTACTTTAAACATGAAGGTGAACGTTCACCAACAGGTTCACATAAGGTAAATACAGCCATAGCTCAAGCATATTATAATATGAAAGAAGGAGTTGAATCACTCATTACTGAAACGGGAGCAGGCCAATGGGGAAGCGCGTTAGCCTATGCAACACACTTATTTGAATTAGCATGCGAAGTTTACATGGTTAGAGCTAGTTTTGATCAAAAACCCCACAGAAAAACAATTATGGAACTATTTGGTGCCAGTGTGTTTTCCTCCCCCTCAAAGAATACTGATTTTGGCCAACAGATACTGGAAAAAGATCCAAGTAATCCTGGAAGCCTGGGAATAGCAATAAGTGAAGCTATTTCTCATTCTCTAAGAAATGATGAAGCTAAGTATTCTTTAGGGTCGGTTCTTAACCATGTACTACTTCATCAAACAGTTATTGGTTTAGAGGCAGAAAAACAATTTAAAATGGCCGAGGCAGATCTAAAAGGTCCAGATTACGTTGTTGCTTGCGTAGGCGGAGGTAGTAACTTCGCTGGATTAAGTTATCCATTTATTCGTGCAAAATTGCATAACGGGTATGAAATGGAAGCAATAGCTGCAGAATCTGTTGCTGCATCAAAAATGTCTGATGGAGAGTACAAATACGATTTTGGAGACACAGCAAAGACTACTCCACTTCTTAAGATGTACACATTAGGTTCTGACTATATCCCTCCACCGATTCATGCAGGAGGATTGAGATACCATGGCGTTGCTCCCAGTTTATCTGTATTGTTAGACTCTGGAGTTGTCACACCAACTAAATTTACTCAAAAAATTGCGTTTGAAGCTGCAAAGATTTTTGTAAATTCTGAAGGTATTTTACCAGCCCCAGAATCAGCTCATGCTATTGCTGCCACAATAGATATAGCACGAAGGAATAAAGATAAGGATATTACAATTCTCTTTAATCTCTCTGGGCATGGTCTCTTCGATCTTGAAGGTTATCGTAAATATAATGCGAATGAGTTGGAATAGGATTTTAATCGGTCCATTCCTCTCATAATCGACCTTCTTCATATGTTGGAGATGTTCAATACAGACAGGGGCTTTTTCTCCCTGTCAGGTATTTTCAGATACAGAAATATGCAGATAGCTTCTTATAACAAAAAGAGAAGTCTAAAAAAGAGATCTGGGTTTAGGAAAAGAATTGTGAGTACCATTAGAAATGTCATAAATCCGCTACTGGGAATATCATTGAATTCTGATTCAACCTAACCAGTTTTTTTTTAACTCCCCCTATTTTTAGTTAATTCTGGATTTATATCATTACAGAGGTGAACCAATAATTTGTTGGATGTTTCTTAAAAAGGGACTACTGTGCCTATCAACACACTCCCATTTCAAGGAGTCTAAATAATAAATCGCTTTCCTGTAAGACTGATTAAAGAATTTCATGCATAACGCATAAAGGTCATAATTAATAAAGAAAATTAGAGTTACAAATCATATGCCGTTTTCCCTGCTAATAAGGTTGTGAGATTATCTTTGGATACACAGACAATACTAGTTGAACCACGAAGTGAACGAAATGGACTATTTCCTGAAGAACAAAGCTTAAAATCAGCGATAAAAGAATTGAATGATAGAAAGTTAACATATAAACGATCTACGCGAGGATATACCGCTCTCTATGAGAATAAAGACATAAATCCAATGATAGCTGGTAAACGCAAAAAAGAAATGGAAGAGCTTGTCCATAAAATTCATTGTCGGTATGTTAAGTATTTGGCAATACGAGACTTTATGAAACCTGGATTTACTCTCGAAAAAACGATTGATGAGAATGAACAATATCAGCTAGTATTCACAAATAACCGCGAGGGTTCAGAAATAGTCGTGGTTTGTAATAATCATAAATGGCTGATTCAGATTACTACTAGCGGTATTCCCTCGAGTTCTCCTCTAAAGTTTCTTTCTGCTTTTCAAGCACGAATTGGAAAGATTGTAAAAACCTATGAGTAGATTAGATAGTCTAAATGAATGCTGACTTATTTCTTTTATAGAAAAGTGATTTCATGATTTTTCTACCAAAAAAAACACAAAACGTTCTTTCTTTTGTACAGAGAAATTCAATTTAACCTTCTCTCTCCCATTTCTTTGGATGAGTGGTTTCTAGTTCCTACTCGTTTTCTCGTAAGCTTTATAAGAGGTTCTGATTATAAGTTTCTTGTTCTTACATTCTCATTTTGATAATACACAAACTTTCTTACAAAAAGATCTACCAATTATATAACTCGTGGTAATACGAATTCTAATTTTTGAACCTTTAGTTATTGGGAAATACAATGGAAAAGCAAATCAAGGGTAAAAATAGTAATAAAGGCTATTCTGGCTATGAAGATTTGGATTATCAACAAGAGCCTTCTCGAAAATCGAATAGAAAGACCTATCGTGATAATTTTGATGATTATGATGATAACTCACGAAATAATCGAATAAAAGATGTGAGTCGATTCAAGAATCGAAAACAAGACAGAAAAAATAGTAAGCGAAACCATAAGCACTATGATATCTGGTGAAACGAGAGATCTTCAAAGATTTTTGTCATATCACGATAAATTTCCTGTTTTTTCTTAACTATCTATTGATCGTTTCTTTCCTGCTTTTTTCCACATCATATCTCGTAGTTCTCGATGAAGAACTTTCCCGATAGCGCTTCTTGGTAGTTCATCGATAAATGTCACCTTGCGTGGAATCTTATATCTAGCAATCCGTCCTTTACAGAATTCCATAATCTCCTCTGCAGACGCTGTTTCGTCATCTTTTAGAGCTACAAATGCCATTACTTGTTCTCCCCGAATCTTGTGGGGAACGCCGACTACAGCTACTTCTTGAATTGCAGGATGCTCCATGATTAGTTCTTCGACTTCTCGTGGATAAACTTTCAATCCAGACACATCTATCATGTTTTTCTTACGACCAGAGATGAAAAAATAACCCTCCGGATCGATATATCCTATGTCTCCAGTTAAAAAATATCCTTCTTCATTGAAAACGTCAGCTGTTTCTTGTGGTTTTTTCCAATAGGCAGAAAATACTTGAGGACCTTTTACTCCGATTTCTCCTTCCTCTCCTTGAGGTAGTTCTTTATTTCCATCATTTCGATCAAAAATTCTAGCATCTGTATCTGCTATGGGGAAACCAATACTTCCCGACCGTTTTCCGCCTGGTGTGAATGGATTGACATGGGTGACAGGACTTGTTTCAGTCAATCCATATCCTTCTACAACATTTGCACCTGTTAATTCCTCGAAATTCCACATTACTTGTTCTGGTAAAGGTGCAGCCCCTGAGAGGCAGGCGCGTATAGAAGACAGATCATAATCTTTAATGTCTTTGTGGAATAATAATCCTACATATAGGGCAGGAACAGCATGGAAAAATGTAGGTTTATATTTATAGAGTGTTTCTAACAAATCCTGTAACATAGGTCGGCCTGCCAAAGGATCAGTTAATAAAATCATTTTTGATGCTGTATTAACTGCAGCTAGCATACATGTATTTAATGCATAAATGTGAAACAACGGTAGAGCTACAACAAAGCATTCTTCTCCCTGGGTTAGTGGGGGATGATAAATATTTGTCAGTTGGATTTGATTACTAACAATGTTATAGTGAGATAAGTTGGTTCCTTTACTAACTCCTGTTGTACCTCCAGTATACTGAATCAGAGCTAAATCTTTTACTGGATCAATTTCAACTTTTGGAACTGCTTTTGGATCACCTTCATCAACCATCTTCTGGAATGAGATATCTTGTGCATGAATTCTCTTTCGTAAAGGTAATTTGGCTGTAAGAATACCTATATATCTTTTAGATCGTGATATTTCATCATGGAGAGAGGCTACTATAATGTTATCTAATTCAACATTTGATTTATCTCGTAATCGCCTCACACGATCATAAGTAATGTCAATACATATAATTGTGCGTGCTCCTGAATCTTTCAGTTGATAAGTTAACTCATAATCAACATATTGGGTGTTAAAAGGAACGATAGTAGCGCCTAGTCGGTTTATGGCAAAAAACGCGATTACAAATTGAGGACAATTCGGGAGATAGATCCCTATTCGATCCCCCTTAGAAATACCCAACTTCTGCAAGGAATCTGCGAATCTTAGGACTTTTTCCCATAGAACTTTATACTTAATTTTTGCATCGAAGAATATCGTAGCAATATTATCAGGATACTCATGTGCAGCTTCCTCCAAGAATTGGTAGATAGGAAAATCTTTAGGGTAATCAAGATGTTTTGCAATTTCTTCTGGCCATAATCCCCCTGTGAACCAAGGACGATTATCTAATTCAGATATAACCATGATTTTTTATCTCCTCAAATATAAATCTTATTTACTTTCTCGTAGATTTTGTCATTACTTGATGTAGTGAATCTCGTCTGTAATTTCCCACTATTTCATTGACTGATTCAAAAAATGGGTTAGAGTCTGGATATTATTCATCGTATTTTTGATTATTTTTTAATTAATATTAAATATTTTTTCACTTACATTTAATTTATCTTCATAAAACTTTTTATTCTAATCTACGGAATTAAGAGAAATGTTTAGATAATACAGTTACTGCTTCCATATAACTGTATTTTATAAATAAAAAAGAAATTTTGAGTATGAAAAAAAATGAAAAATAAAGCATCAATATTTGGATTCTTATTTGTAATCACTCTAGTTTTTTCCTTCGCATTGATCCCTGGAGGCTCGAAACCTAATCAAGCCAATCCTACAATTAAGATTGGAGCTCTTGGCCCATTATTAATCACCCCTGGGGCTGATATGAAGAAAGGAGCAGAATTAGCGGTTAAAGAAATTAACGATGCCGGCGGTTTTGATGTCGGAGGAACCACATATGATTTTGACCTAATTGTTGAAACAACATCTGACCCAACATCTGGATTGCCTGAACCAGCCGTCGGTACAGCTTCTTTAAATAAACTTCAATTACAGGATGATGTAGTAGGAATAGTTGGTGGATTTAGAACAGAAGTCGTTGTACAGCTTCAAGCCATATTAGATCGACCATTCCTTGGAGTAGGATCTACAGCTCCCATTATCACGCCATTCTTCTGGAGAACAAGTCCAACAAACGGTAGTGGACTTACTAGAATGTTACTTGATCTATATGCTCTTGGAATGGGCCCTCAAATGGGTGTGAGAAATGTCACTATCGTTCGAGAGGATGCTACCTGGAGTCTAGCCATGAGTATTGGGTTGAAGTACTATCTTAATCTCTATCTTCCCGTAGCAATGGGAGCTCTCGGAGTACCAAGAATAAATTTCACAGATGACATTGTTATACCAACAACCCAAGGTCTAGATGGTGTAATTTCAGCTATGACTCCAATTAAGTCATCATTGCCCGAAACCAACTCAGGAATTGATCTGGATATAAATGCTATTATGCATATATTTTCAGGGCCGGTTGGTAAATATGTTCCTCAAGCTTGGGCATCTTTAGACATGGATCAAATTCTTGCAGGAATAAATGTTGAATCTCAAGCGAGTACATACTTCGATTCCACTCAAGGAGCTTCGTACGGAGAAATTGAATTAGAAACTGCCCCTCCTGATCTCCATTCACCTTCTATGGACACTTTCAGAGCGAGTTACAACGCAGAATACGGTGAAGAACCAACTTACACATCTGTTGCGTCATATGACTCAGTTTTCATATTAAAGGAAGCTTTACAGGCCGCAGGAGTAGTAGATAGTATTGCTGTTCAGCTTGCGCTAAATCAAACAGAATACCAGGGAACTTGGGCTCTAACTAAGTTTACTAATGAACCTAATGTGTGGACTCACCCCTTATTTGGATATCCATACGGCCAAGTAGGCTACGACAATGATGGAAATAGGGTTCTTATTCCAGGTGTTCCAACAGATCTCATTGTTCACGATCTATATACACCCCTTACCGTAGGAGTACGTGGCCGTCCCTATGCACAAGGTTATTTCTGTCAATGGCAGAAAGGTGGTGTGAAAAGAACAGTTTGGATGAATTTCACATCAATACCAATGACAGAGAATCTTACTACAAGAATGGAGTGGCCAATCGTTCATAGTGATTCGGGATATGTACCCCCTGAAACAACGACGACAACTACAGATACAGAAGCTACGACGACAACCACAGATACAGAAGCTACAACTACAGAAGCTACGACGACAACCACAGAAGTAACCGATATCCCCGGATTTGAGTTCACTCTAGTATTGGTTGTAGTAGGGACTTTTGCCATGATGTATATTCGGAGAAAACGTAAAAAACGCTAGTTACTAGCGTTTTCTTTTTCTTTATACGTTTTACAACTACTAAATGATTTACCTGATTATTATATGTTAGTGGAAACTAAGCATTAATATTAATGTAGCTTAAGTACCAGATCTATCTATGAGAATAATTCTAACTGTATCAGACTAAAAACAATTGCCTCTAAATGAAAGAAAAAGGAGATTTTCAATGACAAAAATTACAAATTCAATTTCTACTGACTTCTTGCATAGAGAAAAATGGATAATACTTGGTATCGGTTCTCTTTTCCTTACGTACATTATTCTAATCTTACTAGTGCATGATGACTCTGCACTCCGACTGCAGGTCATATTAAATGGCCTAGTACTTAGTACAATATACTCGGTTATCGCATTAGGGTTTTCTTTAATTTACGGGATCGCAAAGCAATTAAAACTCTCTCTCGGGGGATATTATGTTCTTGCTGCTTATATAATGTTTTTCTTTATTGAAGTTAAAAAAATCAATACTTCTTTCGATAATCTTGGGAATATTGATGGGCTGGTAATCTTTCTTATGGGCTTAATTCCTTTTTTTCTAATAATCATGTTCGCAATCATTTTTTGGAATATATTCAACAAGCATGAGTTTTTTTATTTTTCATTTGCAGGAATTCTTACTATTACTGGCTATATCCTAGTCCTTTTTATTAAGAAGCTCGTAAATGAAGGAGAAATTACGGAAGGGTTGTTTCGAGCTTTTATATCAGAACTCTTGACATGGGGTTTAAAGGATAGTCTTTACGCAGGGACAATAATTTTTATTTTAATTTTAACTGCATGGTATTTAGAATTCTCGATCCAAAGAATATATATACTTTCGTATATTCTCGGGATTTTAATACCTATCTTTTTCTTTTTAAATCTACCAGTAGGATATTTGTCATTAATGATACTTGCAGTAAGCCTTACATCTTTCGTGGCGATGTTATCAGATCGCTATTTATTAGAAAAAGTCCGAAAAAGTCATATAAATGTCATGATTATGACTTTCTCCCTTGCTTTATTTCTTCAAAGTATTATCAATCTAATTTATTTTCCAAGTGGAGGAACCGAATTAGTAAGCTTTGGTGACCTTAAAATTGGAATTTCTTTTCCCCCCATTGTACCCACTACGAAAAGTCTTCGAATTTACGGAGCTATCATAATGGAGGTGAAAGTTATTGCATTTTTCTTTGTAATTTTTGCAGTTATTTTATTGTACTTATTTATTTGGAAAACTAAAATTGGGATGGCTCTAAGAGCCGTTTCTCAAGACGAAGAGGCTGCCGCTTTAACTGGAATTGATATAAGAAAAACCACTGCTATCGTGAGCGCTATAGGAATGGGATTAATAGCTTTTGCAGCAGTGTTAACATCACCTTTTAGTGCAAAACCCCAATGGAGCCCCGGGATGGGGTGGTGGATTCTTATTATGGCGATTGCTATTGTAACTCTTGGAGGATTGGGTAGTCTTCCAGGAAGTATCATTTCTGCGTTCATAATTGGATTTGCTGAGGTAATTGTAAGCAGTATTCCAGATATTTCAGCATTTGCATCAGCTATTCCACTTATAATTGTGCTTATTGTAATGATTATAAAACCGGAGGGGTTAATGGGAGAGAAAAAGGAGTTAGAGGCGTGAAGATTATGGATAGAAAACAGATTGCGGAAAAATTTGAAGATGTTTGGGATGAGATACGTTCGCGATCTTATTACATTGTTGGTGTTCTTCTCCTTGTTTTTTTTCCTTTTCTTTTAGTTACTCCTGGCTCCATATTGTCAGAACCATTTTCGATATTAAATTCGTTTTATAGTGGAGGTTCCATCCCAATTTTGAGTGATCTTTTTAATCTGGGACAGGAAATCGGATTATTCGGTAAAAATGCATATCTTCTGAATATTATCGCCTTATGCTTAATATGGGCAATATTTGCTGCTTCTTGGGATTTTCTCTCTGGGTATACAGGACAAGTTAGTTTTGGGCACGCGATTTTCTGGGGGTTTTCAGCGTATGTCACATTTTGGGTAGCCACTGGTGTCCCTATTGGTATAACATTTGATCCATTAGATCCAATTGTACTTGGGATCCCTATCTTAGATGAAATCTTAGGTTCTTTAATTTTCTTAATTAATGCATTCATTGATTTTATTTTTATAATTACGAATGAAATTTTAGTTTTCATTTTCGGATCAAATTTTATGAGACCTCCTCTCGCAGCTTTAGTTGTTGGAGCATTTACCTCTGCAATATTTGCTGTAGGAATTGGATTTATTGCGTTACGAGTAAAAGGCCCATATCTTGCATTGGTAACATTATTACTCCCTCTGATAGCCTCTCAGATTGTAGTTATCATGACTGACCTGTTTGGGCCCAAATATGGAATTCCATTCATCAGTGGACCTTTTGTTGTTGAAAGGATTTCACCATTTGATCTCCCACCTGATCTTATGGGTCGTGCTAGTGAAATAAATGAATTGAATTTCTTCATATTTGTCCTTGTCATCTTCTTTATTTCTGTATTTTTAATGATGTTAGTTGCTTACTCACGTATTGGACTTGCGTTTCAGTCAATTCGTGAAGATGAGGATGCTGCTGAGTCTTTAGGAATAAATGTCAGATTTTATAAAATCCTGGCTTTTGCTGGAAGTGCGTTTTTTGCAGGTCTCGCAGGAGGATTGTTCAGTCAATATCTAAGATTTACAGGTCCATCCTTTTTTGCTTCCTCCTTTTCATTTAGCATAATAATCATGTGCGTTATAGGTGGTATTGGGTCCATTTCAGGAGGCGTGGTTGGAGCATTTGTATTAACAATCCTCCTCGAGCTATTTCTTAAAGATATCTTTCATGGAGTTCAAAGTTTAGACCTTCTTGGTTATGGAATTCTTCTAATAGTCACCTTACGCTACATGCCATTTGGATTAGCAAGGGCATCGAAAGATCAGAAAAAAGCGTGCATAGTAGGAGTTCTTTTTGCGATTAGTTGGACGATTATTCCAATTGGTGAGGGATGGGGAACTAACATAATTGCATCTCTCAGTTCCTCCCTCCCACTTGGCACTGACGTTCTGAGTAATATTCTATCAGTATCTTTTGAGACGTTAACGAGTTATATGGGAAAAGTCGATTATATGGGCCAAATAACTTCTTCACTATCAGATGGGGATATTTTGATGACCTTGTCCTTTGTACTTATCTTCACCTTTGGTCTAATAGCATCTGTTGTATTCTTTTTTGCAGAAATCATTGGTCTATTCTTCATGGGAGATATTCTCGGGTTAAGTAGATCATGGACCTATGAGGATCTTATTAAGGCTAAGTTCTTGATCTATGTCGCTGTTGGTATACCTTTCGCATTTTATCTCCCCAAGGCTTTTAAAAAGGTTAGGTTGCGATTTTGGGGTGTTTGGCCTTCAGCTGGACGTTACGAACCTGATTAGAGGTGAATACTAAAATGACAATAGATACAATATCTGAATCAACACAAACATCAAAGCATGTTATCCTAAAAGTTAGCAGTTTAAGTAAGCATTTTAAGGGATTAAAAGCTGTTAATAATGTAAATTTGTCAGTTAAATCTGGTGAGTTGATTGGAATCATTGGTCCTAATGGAGCAGGTAAAACTACGTTTTTTAATCTCATTTCTGGTTTTCTAAAACCTGAAAAAGGATCAAAGATAATGTTCAATGGAGACAATATTGTTGGTAAACGCCCTCATAAGTTAGCTAAACTAGGAATTGCAAGGACATTCCAGCTAGTGCGTCCATTTAAGTTTCTAAATGCTTTGGAGAATACTACTGTTCCCCATATTCCTAAGAATACATATGTTTCCTCATCTGTTCTTAAGAATAAGGCAACTTGGTCATTGATCGAAGTAGATTTAGCAGAAAAAAAGAATTATCCTGCTTTTATTCTGCCTCATGGTGATTTAAAAAGACTTGATTTTGCTCGATCATTAGCGGTTCAACCACAATTATTGTTATTAGATGAGCCATTTTCTGGTTTGAGTCATGAAGAGGCTTTTCGTGTTGAGCGACTAATTCGTGAATCGAATAACAAAGGAATGACAATAATTATCGTGGAACATAAACTTAAAATACTAATGCGCCTTGTACAAAGAGTATTTGTACTTCATGAAGGCCGATTAATTGGTGAAGGATCTCCCCAAGAAATTTCCAATAATCAGGAAGTCATTTCTGCTTATTTAGGTAGTGAGGCTAAAGAATATGTTTGATAAAGCTTCTTCCTTCCTTCTTGAATTAGATAGCGTAAGCGTTCACTATGGTCGCGCTATTGTACTCGCATCTGTATCTCTCACAGTCAAAAAAGGAGAATTAGTAGCAATAATAGGTCCTAATGGCACAGGAAAATCTACCCTGCTTCGTGCCGTTTCAGGATTAGTTGAACTTGAACGGGGTAAGATATTCTTTGAAGAAAAACTTATTGCTGAATCTACTAAATCTCAGTTTCGTGTTATGGAGAAAAATCTTTCGCTTAAACCTCATAACATTGTCGAACTTGGTATTATCCATTGTCCAGAACGTAGAAGATTATTCACAGATTCAACTGTCGAAGATAACTTGAAATTGGGAGCTTACGCGATAGAGAGTAAAGATGAAATAGAAAAACTTTACGAACAGGTATTAAGATTATTTCCAGTCCTCGAAGAACGTCTAGAAGAAAAAGCAGGGAATTTTTCTGGAGGAGAACAACAAATGATTGCAATTGGACGTTCTCTCATGGGGAATCCAAAACTCTTGTTATTGGATGAGCCTAGCTTGGGATTAGCTCCCATGATTAAACTAAATATCGTTGCAGCTATAAGAGAAATCCAAAAAAGTGGAACTACCATTCTTCTTGTAGAACAGGACGCAAGTATCGCCCTTGAGATTTGTGACCGAGGCTATTTGTTGGAAGACGGCAGATTAGAACTTGAAGGTTCAAGTGAGGAATTGCTGAATAATCCTCATGTAAAAGAATCCTACCTTGGAATTACATGAGTATAAAAACCTGATGGGCTATTCCTATGGCTAGAACATCGTCTCACTCACTTTCTCGTTATGGTAACCTTCTAGCTCCACATGTTCTATTGATACGGCCCCCAAAAAAAAACATTCTGACCTCAAATTCTCTCCTATTCTTTGATGAGAAAACACTTATCATAGATACAGGTTCCCAACGCCAGTATGGTCATTTAAAAGCGTTAAGCAAAATTGTAGATATAGATAATATTTTTTTTTCACACTATCACATTGATCATATAGTTGGATCTCACATTTTACCAAATACGAAGAAATATATTCACGAGTTAGAAAAGACCGCATTACATTCATTGGAGAACTATTTTCTTTACTGTTATCAAAATCGAAATATTCTACAAGAGTTAAAGGGAAAATGGTTTCAAAGACTAATGTTCTTTCTGAAACGAGAGGGATTATCCACTTGGGAAAGATTAAATTTAGGGAATGTACAATCGGTACAAAATGGCGTAAAAATTAACATAGGAGTGACTGAACTTCAGGTGATTCACCTCCCAGGACATTCTCCAGGACATTGTGGAGTATATGACCCATTAAGCCACATTTTATTCATTGGAGATATGGAAATCTCGAGTAATTTCGGGCCATGGTACGGTTGGCCAAATTCTGATCTCTCTGCTTTCAGGAAATCCGTGAGTGCTGTGATTGAGTTCATACAAAAGCATGATATTTCCCTAATTGTCTCAAGTCATTCCCGAGAAGTAACTAAGGTGGAGGGCTTAATCCTCCTGTATCGTTTTACCAATTTCTTTGATTCTCGAAGTCAGCAAATTTTCGATTATATTTCATGTCATAAGAATGGAGTCACACTTAAGCAAATTGCTGACCAATCATTCATCTATAAAGGAAAAGAAAGTAACCCATCGTTTGTATGGGAGTTCTTTGAGTTAATACATGTCGAACAGCATATCAAGGAATTATTGAATCATAATCAAATACAAATGGAAGGAAATTTAGCAAGAAAAATATGAATTATTGTCTTCTATGGAACAGTAAAGAAATTTTAAACTTAAAATCTATATAGTTCATAAAAATGAGTTTCGTAGTTGAAGGATGCTAGGTGCTTTAAATGAGAGAAGTGAAAAATATAGTAGTGGTCGGTGTAGGACAAATGGGACAAGGTATTGCCCAAATTTGTCTGATGGCTGGCTACAATGTGATTCTAAATGATGTTCAGGATATAATCATCGAGAATGCAGCTAATTACATTAAGATTGGGCTTAAGAAGCTTGAAGAAAAAGGACATTTTCAGAACGGATTAACTACAGAAGACATTTTGAAAAGATTGGACACTACAACCAACTTAATTGATGCTGTAACTAATGCAGATTATATTATTGAGGCAATAGTTGAAAAATTGGATATTAAACAAAATATCTGCGGAATAGCTCTTGACAATTCTCCTGATCATTGTGTTTTTGCATCAAATACGTCCAGTATTCGAATCACAGATATCGCAAGGAAGTGTAATAACCCAGCTAATGTAATTGGAATGCACTTTTTCAATCCTGCTCCATTAATGCGTTTGATAGAAATCATTGCGGGGGAACAAAGCTCAATAGAGGCAATGAATATTGGGGTCGAAGTTGGTGTAAGATTACCATGCTTGAGAGGGGAACGTTACGTTCCACGAGTATTGAAGGATCGGCCTGGGTTTATTGTCAACCGTGTATTAGCTCCTGAACGCATTTATTCTGATTATGTTTATGACATCGCCCATGAACAGGGTATTCCATGGCAAGAAGTGGATGCGGATATAACAGGTCCGAATGAGCCAATGAGTAGATTAGTTTTAGCAGATTTTATAGGTCGAGATGTCTCATTTCATACTGCAGAATACTATTGTAAAGCTCTCTCACCTGATTTTGCACCTGGCCAATTTGTAAGGAAGCAGATTGCTAATGGAAACCTAGGCAAAAAGACAGGACAGGGCTTTTATGATTGGACAAAAGGTCGTCCAAAACCAGACTTATCCAAAAAAGCGGGGATTGTGAATCCCATGGTTTATACCGCGATTCGGGCAAATGAAGGATGTCGGGTGTTAGAAGAAGGCGTGTGTCATAGCTGGAAAGTGATTGATGAGGCCATTCTTGCAGGAATGAACTTTCCTGGTCCAATGCGAGCAGCAACAGAAAACTACCAGCAATTAGCTGAACTTCTTGAAGAGTATTCAAAAAAACTCAAAAAACCGTACCTTAAACCTGTTGAGCTTCTAAAAACAGGAAATTTCGTAAAAATGGTTTAAACCAATGGAAAAATGACAGAAAATGATGTCATTCTTTTAAAAGAGCAGTAGGGGGTAAATTTATTACTAAAAGACTCGAAAACTTCCTTAACTTTCTCAGACATATTTTAGAATAGTCACATTCCCCATGAAAGAAATCAAGTAGAGAACAATAAAATCAAGAATTCCTTGAAAGATTCATTCTCCTGGGCTATAAGGAGTTAACTTACACCTAAGTTCCGGTTTTTTTCGATACCCAAGTATAAAAGAACCCTGAATTAGTTTTTGGATTTCATTTGTGCCTTCTAAGATTGTATTCGCTCTTGAATTCCTCCAATACCGTTCTAATGGGAAATCACCACTAAAACCCATTGCTCCATGAATTTGAATTGCCCTGTTTGCCGCATCTGAAGCATAATTCGTTGCTTGCCATTCCAGTTTCTCGTGTATTATCAATTCCTTGGTTCTTTAACCATCCTGCTTTAAGTACTAGAAGCTGCGATTGATCATATCCCGCTTGCATATAGGCAAGATGTTCTTGGATCAATTGGAATTTCCCAATTTCTTGACCAAAGGCTTTTCTCTCATGGCAATATTTTATCGATGCTTCAAGACTAGCTCTAATGGATCCAACAGCTCAGCAGCTACTGTATAACGACCGTTATCCAGTGTTGTCATAGCAATCTTGAATCCTTCTGTTTCTCTCCCAAGTAGATTCGTTTCTGGAACTCTAACGTTTTGTAAACTTATTTCACCTGTATCACCAGTTCTAACTCCTAGTTTATTATGGAAAGAACTAGTTGTGATACCTGAAAGTTCTTTATCTACAATAAAACAAGCAATACCTTTAACACCTTTTTCTTTTCCCAATCGTGCAAATATCAGAAAGCTATCGGCAACTTCTACAAGACTAATCCATTGTTTTGTACCATTCAGAATATATTCATCACCTTCATGAATTGCGCGTGTTTGAATATTTGCTACATCAGAACCACACCCTGGCTCCGTTAGACCAAAAGCGCCAATTTTTTCCCCTGAGCTTGAGGGATCAAGTAATTTTTTTTCTGCTCCTCTGATGCCCACCGCCATAATGTACAACTACTTAAGGCTGTATGGACAGACATAATAACTCTTAAAGAGGTATCTATTCGTTCCAATTCTTCACATACAAGAGCCAGAGCTATATAATCGAAACCAGCTCCCCCATATTTTTCAGGTATGCAAACACCGAGGATACCCAGCTCTCCCATTTTAGGAAGAACTTCAGGATAAAGACTTTTTTGCTCTTTATCGTACTCATTAACTTTGGGTGCTATATCACGCTCAACATAGTCTTTAACGCTGTCTCGTAGCATTAGATGTTCTTCGGAAAGTTTAAAATCAAATATTTTCATTCAACCTGCTAAATAGTCCAATATCTTAGCTTTTACCTAGCATTCTAATAGTAATGAGTATCATTTGATGATCAGTGATTAATTGAATTGCGATTAGAACTAAAAGATTGTAATATTGGAATATTTTTAGAATTTGCGTATAAAGGAAGAGGAGAAGAATTCAAAAATACCAAACTTGAAGCAAGAAAAGAAATGTGAAAGATAAGATCGGTTATGAGAATGAATGAAAGAACAAACGTCAACACTGAAAATTTGAAAAAAGTTTCCGTCATCGGCGCAGGGCACATGGGTCATGGCATTGCAGAAGTTGCTCTACTATCTAATTATTTCGTTTCTCTTGTTGATATTTCTGAAGAGAGGGTTAATAAAGGAAAGGCACTAATCGATTGGTCCCTAAAAGAATTGATGAAAAAGTCGAAGATCACCGAGAAAAGATATAAAGATATTCTGAATAATTTTGAAACTTCCACAGATTTGGAAAATGCAATTAAAAATACCTTTCTATGCATTGAGGCGGTACCTGAAAAATTAGAACTTAAAAAGAATATCTTCAAGAAGTTAGATAAGTTTTCTCCTAAGCATGCTATCTTAGCATCCAATACTTCTACAATGAGCATTACTGAAATTGCTAATATTACTCAACGTCCTGAAAAAGTTGTTGGATTACATTTTCCTCCTCCTCCTGTCCTTGCAAAGGCCGTTGAAATTGTTAAAGGAGAGAAAACCTCATCTGAGACGATTAATCTTATCACGAGGTTTGTTAAAGATTCAAATAAAATCCCTATAATTTCAAAGGATAGTCCTGGATTTATTTGTAATCGTATCATGGCTCCCTCAATACTTTTAATTCAACTAATGCTAGACCAAAAAGAATATTCTCCCATGAAAATTGATGCTGCAGCGTTAAATAAGAAAATGATTATGGGACCTTATGAACTCCTAGATTATATGGGACTGGATGTTGTGTATGATAGTTCATTGTATCTAGCAAAAACGCTTTCACCAGATTATTATCCTACGCATACCATAAAGAAATTTGTTGAAGAAAATAAACTAGGTAGAAAAACAGGGGAGGGTATCTATAAATGGGGTCCAGGAGGCAAGAGACCGGATATCGATTTGTCAGATCCAGCGGAATTTGACCTATTGGATCTAACACGTCTTCAAATCAATGAAGCAGTCAAAGTTCTTGAAGAAGGTGTTGGGACAATGAATGATATTGAGATTGGGATGAAACTTTTTTATCACAATCAACGAGGACCTTTTGAAATAGTCAAAAAAATGAATTTAAATGATTTGACTGTATTCCTTGATAAAATTTCGAATAAATATGGAAAAGAAGTATTTTGTGCTCATAAATGGATCCGTGATAATACCCTGCTAGAAAGAATATCGAATAAGGATGAGAGATTGGATTCTTGAGTATTATCTCATCATTCAATGAAGATGTGCACAAATCTTTACTAATAAAATTTTTGTATATGCAAGAAAATTAATCTGGAAAGAGGTTTTTAAAATGTCAAATGAAAAAAAATTCGAACACGTGACAATTGAACGAAATGAGAAAGGTCAATATGCAGTAATATCAATAAATCGTCCTGATAAGTTGAACGCTCTTCAAATCAAAACATTAAAAGAAATTACTGAAGCATTAGAATCTGTAGAAGTTGATCCAAATATCCGATGTGTTGTCCTACGAGGAATCAAGGATTATTCAAAGAAACCCGCTTTTTCTGCTGGGGCGGATCTCTCAGATAGAGGAAGTGCTGATCTTGATTCAGAAAATTTGAGGCATCAAAGTCATGCGATGTATAGAAGACATAAATATTATGATTTAATTGAGGAATTTCATAAACCTATTATCGCTGCTATAGATGGTTATGCCTTAGGTGGAGGTTTTGAATTAGTTCTAGTATGCGATATATCTATTGCTTCTAAACGATCGATATTTGGGCTTCCTGAAGTCCAACGTGGCATTTTTCCTGCAAATGGAGGAACTCAACGGCTAATAAGAAACCTTGGTAAAATGAGAGCAAAAAGGATGATGTTTTTTGGTGAACATTTCTCTGCTGAGACAATGTTTGAGTGGGGAGTTTTATCTTTCATAGTTGAGGATGATGAATTTGAAGATTTCATTCACGAAAAAGCTTCGTGGTTAGGAAAATCTGCTACAAACAGTTTATTCCTAATTAAGAAAAGTATTGACTATGGTACTCAAATACCGCTAAATATAGGCCTCCAATTTGAACAAATGGGGTATGCAATCAATTCGCAGAGTAAAGATGTAGCAGATGGAATATCAGCGTTTCTCGAGAAGAGAAGGCCTGAGTTCGAAGGAAAATGACTGGTTTTGTTCAATTTAACGGCTTATAAACGATTAAAAATATGAAATTATAATAACAGAGGAATAAAATTAATTATGGGATTTAAATGAATTTTAAAGATGTGTGGTTAATTGATTATGCTCGAACTGCATTTTCACGTTCTAGACCGAATCAACCTGAGCGAGATGTATTTGGTGAGCTTCGTGGAGACGAGTTACTCGCTCAATTATTAATAAAGTTTTTTGATGAGAAACTAGCGGATAAAGGGATATCTAGGAGTGATATTGAAGAAGTATCTGTAGGTGTTGCTTCAGGTGTATTAGAAAATTGGACATATGGAGGAAAGATTCCGCTTTTTCTAGCAGGATTCCCAAATAAAGTCTCATCATTTTTTATCGATAAGCAATGTGCATCTGCTGGCGCTGGAATGCACATGTTGACCATGGAGGTTATGACTGGGTATACAAAATGTGTTCTAGCTACTGGTTTTGAACATATGACACGAGTCAGAAGAGTTGGAATTGATCCTGCTATAGAGAGATATAAAGATGAGACCAGTATGTTCTATCATCCTGAATATGATATGGAAAACTCCATCAACATGTTACAAACAGCACAAAGACTGTATGAAGAGGAAGTACCAAAATTTACCAAAGAAGACTTAGATAGATTTGGTGTCAGATCACATAATTTAACTATTAAAAGTCAAGAAGAAAAATGGTTTACATCAGGAATCAATGGTGGAGAAATCATACCAATTGAAGGACATGTTGAAGGGAACCTTGAGGTACCGATGATTGTAGATAGAGATATGACAGCGAGAGAGTCTACATTAGAAGGAGTATCTGGATTACGTCGGATATCTACTCCATTTTATTTGGAGAAAAATGGAGGAAAGATAGGATATATTGAGCGAGAAGGGACTGACGAAGGAGTTATTACTGCAGCAAATTCATCCCCATTGAATGCAGGAGCCACATCAGCAGTTCTTATGGAATCTAAGGAGGCAAAAAAGCGAAATCTCACTCCAATAGCGCGCATTGTTTCAATTGGTTGGGCAGGAGTTGATCCACGAGTTATGGGCAGAGGTCCAGTTCCAGCTACATACAAAGCGTTAGAACATGCTAATTTAACCGCTGAAGACATCGATTTTTGGGAAATCAATGAAGCTTTTAGCATTGTAGCCTTGAATTGCATGGATAAATTCAAAATCCCTGAAGAAAAAGTTAATATTAAGGGAGGATCAACTGCAATCGGTCATCCTTTGGGAGCAACAATGATTCGCCTTACTGGAACTTTAGCACGTATATTACAAGATAAAAAAGGAAAATATGGTGTAGCTTGTGCATGTGTCGGAGGAGGCCAAGGATTAGCTACGATAGTTGAAAATTTAGATACCTAAATGATAATAATTTTGTTTGAATATTCAATGAGAGATTTTCTCGCTCTATTTTTTTATTTATTACCAAATCTATGTTACTCCAAGCTTCATTTAAAGTAAAAACGTCGAAGAATTTGAGAAATCAGTGTTTTATTAGTTACTTCATTTAAGGAGTTTTTAGGGGAGAAATAAATGAGAATGCTGCAATAATTGAATTAAAACATAGAGAATTAGATTTTAATGGTTTATACTCAAGGATTCCTTCATTAGTGACCGACTTTTTCAATGGGGAAGACTGAAATATAGAACAGGAAACGACAGAAACGGTGTTAGAAAGGAAACGGGGTAAGGTACATACATGGATGTTTTTGATAAGAGAATACTCTTTAGTTTAGTAAAATCCTGTCGTATCTCGTTTTCCCAGCTATCCTCAGATCTTAATATACCTTCTGATGAAATAGGGACGCGTATCCAACGACTGGTAAATAATCACACGATTCTTAAGTTTACTGTTGCATTAAATCCATTTCTTCTGCATTTACATAATGCCATCCTTATATTTCGATCCCTCACCCCATTAGAGCTTAATCGATTGACATTACTCGGAATTCATTCAGCTATTGAACATATTTCCATAGGAACAGCACATGAAGGTTTTGCCTATGCGAGATATAGTAACAAGAAGGATTTTACAGAATTAACAGAACACTTCATGCAATTCCATCGGACTTTCGAAGAATTGCATTTATACCCCGTTATCCCACTTGTTAATTCAGGTATTTCAACTCCTACGCAAGATTTGGTTTCTCTTGAAAGAGAAGATTGGTTAATTCTAGCCCATCTTAGAGAACAAGGTCGACTATCGCTTCAAGAACTCTCCAAACGTATTGAAATTGATGTGGAAGTGATAAATGAACGATTGGATTATCTCCGTCACCATAATCTCATTCACGAAACAATCCAAATTAATCCAGTAAAATCTCCCAAAGAAACCCTAACCATGTTTCAATGCGAATTTACTATCTTAAACCATTTAATACAGCAGGAAATTATGCAAGAAATAAATACACTACCACACTTTTGGCCAATTAGTTCATGGCGCTCATCTGATAAACCTATTTTGTTTTTAAGTTTTTACTGTTCATCTTATACCGAAGTTGGAAAAATTCAAGCTCATTTGACTGAAT
>JAEOTQ010000057.1 GCA_016839785.1 Candidatus Hodarchaeota archaeon
AGATCAAATATTGTAACAAATTTGAGTATATGGATTTAGAAGAAAAGAAAGAGATGGAATTTGATACAATATTCCGTATTTTCTCAATGACGAAACCTATCGCATGTCTTGCAGCTTTGATGTTATATGAAGAGGGGAAATTTGACTTAGATGCCCCTATCTCGGACTATTTACCCGAATTTTCTAACATGAAGATATTAGAATCAATGGAAAAAGATATTGTAAAAACAAAAGACGCTAAGAATAAAATACGATTCAGACATTTATTTAATCATACTGCGGGTATAAGTCATGCGTTGTTTACAGAATTTAAAAATGAGCATGAACAACTCTACATTAAAGAATTGGGAGAATTTACTGAGAATTTTCATAATCTTGGATCATTAGAAGAACTATCTAAAAAAATTGCTCAATTACCACTAGCTTTTGAACCAGGAACAAAATGGTGGTATGGGTTGAACCATGAGATATTAGCATGGTTTGTTGAGCAATTATCAGGCATAAGATTTGATGAATTTCTAAAAAAGCGAATATTTGACCCCTTAGACATGAAAGACACCGATTTCTATGTACCCGAAGAAAAATGGAGTAGATTATCGAAAGCGTATGTACAAAATGCTATAAAGAATCCCCAAAATTCAGCTCCCTCAAAACAGCCTTCAATACCACAGAAATTAATAGAATATAAAGAATTTACTAAAGCCTTTGGTGTTTTAAAACCCGAAAAGATGGCAGATAATTTCAAGAAACCCCCAAACACACTTAGTGCCTCCGAGGTCTCGTTTCGACATTATAGGACTATCTCAGATTTTGTATTATGTTACTAAATCAAGGGAGGTTTAATGGTAATCAAATTTTTGAACTGGAATCAGTGAAACTAATGAATATCAATCAATTGGAGGATAATAAAACCTTGAAAGATGTCATATGGCAAGAAGAGCCTTGGAAAGACTTTTCACATCTTGATTATGGGATGGGATTGGGAGTAAGAGTAAAAATAAACCCCGATGATAATAAAAGTGAAATTGGAGAGAATGGTTGGGAGGGAGCTGCGGAGACAAAATACTGGATAGACCCCCAAAAAGAGGTAATAGGCATTTTAATGACTCAAATATTCAGTTCAGATTTTTATTTTATTGATTTTAACGTATTAATGAATCTGACGTATGATTTAATAAAATAGAAATATACATACACTTTGTGAGTTAATAGGGGTGAACGGTTTTTATTAAGGATTTTTAAGCAGGGAATGCTTAACTGTATATACTCTTGATGTCATTTAACAAAGGTTAATACACATTGTACATGCCCCAGTACTACATTTTGGGATATGTCCAACGTTAAGCGATATTCCGTAAGCTCTAAAATAAGAGAAGAGATTTTCTTCTCCACTTTTTCTCTTATCTCAAATAAATCAATATAATGATAAAAGCAATACTGTTTTAAGTAAATAATTTGAGAAAGAATCCTTGTTATTTACCTCTATCCTAATAAAATGGAATTAAAAACAGGTAGGTAAAGTTTTTCTACAAAAAAGTTGATTAAATATGAATTCTAATGATATTAAGTCCTTAATTGCAATATTGATAATTTTATTGCTCTCTACAGTTTTGGCTCTCGCGGGAAGTCATGAAGGTGCAAGAGTATTTGGTGGAATACCTTTGTTCACTCTTGGAGTTGCTATAGCCTTTATTATCCAATGGATAGCATTCATACCCGCATATCTCAAACAAACAGAAAAATTCTTTGATTTAACTGGCTCTGTAACTTATAGCCTTGTAATTATTGTAACCGTTTTATTGAGTCCTAAGATAGACACACGTACAATTTTACTAATGATTCTGGTTTTAATCTGGGCGATTCGTCTAGGGTCATTCCTCTTTAGGAGAGTCATGAAAGCAGGTGAGGACGAACGGTTCAGAGAGCTAAAGAAATCGAGTATAAGATTTTTGCTTACTTGGACTCTTCAAGGGTTATGGGTGAGTTTTACATTAGCAGCTGCGTTGGCGGCTATTACTGCAGAAAAACGAGTTGATTTAGGAGTTATTGGTTATATAGGATTAGTTATCTGGATTATTGGTTTTGCTTTTGAAGCAATTGCAGATTATCAAAAAAATAAGTTCAGATCGCTTCCAGAGAACAAAGGAAAATTCATCAATACTGGTTTATGGTCAATATCTCGTCACCCTAATTATTTCGGAGAGATTGTGATCTGGATTGGCATCGCAATAATTGCCCTTCCAACGCTGGAGAGTTGGAGATGGCTAACACTTATATCCCCAATTTTTGTGGCACTACTCCTTACTAAAATTAGCGGGGTTCCATTACTTGAGAAACGTGCGGACGAGAAGTGGGGAAATCAAGAAGACTATCAAGAATACAAAAAAGTCACACCTGTATTAGTTCCAAAGCTCTCTTGGAAGTAACAAAATCTGATAAGAACGAGGTAATTCCATGCTGGGAAAAGTAAAAGAATATCTTGATCAGTCTATAATTCCATTAAGACTTTCTGGTGTAACAAAATCCGGTTGGCCATTTGGAGTGAGTCTCTGGTATATTTATTTGGATGAAAAAATCTATTTAGCGACTATTGAAACTGCAAAAGTTGTCAAACATCTTTCAAACAATCCTAAATGTGCTTTTGAAGTTTCAAGTGAGATTCCTCCATATTGTGGAGTTAGGGGACAAGCATCAGCAAAAATCATCGATTCAAAGGGCGATGAAATCCTAAGACTACTATTAGAAAAATATTTAGGTGGAACTGATAACCGTTTAGCCCAGAACCTATTGAATCGTAACGTGAAAGAAGTTGCCATCGAGCTCACTCCTATTAATATGTATCAGTGGGATTTCAGTCAAAGGATGAAAAAATTAGTTACACCTTCGATAATTAAGGTGTGTCCATAAAGATGGTTGATTCAATGAGAAAATACTCTCAAATAGTAGAAATAAGAGGATGTTGAAAATGATAGAAATACTAGGCTTCTCTTTTCTAATTTTATTTGTATTTTTCAGTGGATTTTACTTATTGGCTCTAAAACAAGGGATATACAATACAGTAGATATTGCATATGGATTCTCATACATTTTAATTGCAGTCTATGCATTGATTATGAGTGAGGATATACTAATTAAGAGGAAAATACTTACTACGGTACTTGTTTCTCTCTGGGGAATTCGAATTGCTTATTTCCTGACCATTAGAAAATATGGCAAGGATGAAGTGACCAATGAAGATAAGCGTTTTAAAATAATGCGTGATAGATGGGGTAAGAGTAGTACATGGAAGGGGTTCTTAATTCTATATATTCCACAAGTCTTCACAGTCCTTTTAGTTTCCTCTCCAGTTTCTGTAATCAATTTTTACAGCAATGCTTCAAAACTAACTTTTCTTGACATTATACTCCTAATCTTAATTTTCATTGCAATAATAGGTGAAGCGTTGAGTGATTATCAACTATTTCGCTTTAAAAGCAATTCTTCAAATAAAGGCAAAATCTATTCCGGAGGATTATGGAAATATAGTCAACATCCCAATTATTTTTTTGAGATCATGATATGGTGGGGATTTTGGCTCTTGGCTATTGTTTCAGTACCTACCAACCAAATGCTTTGGGCTATAAGTTCTATAATTGGACCAGTGCTCATTACATTAAGTCTATTGAAAGTATCGGGTATTCCACTACTGAAGAGACGATTTGAATCAGAATCTGACTATTCTGAGTATAGTAGACGAACTTCCGTATTAATTCCATGGATACCGAAAAAGAAGTAGAATTGATAAGATCAGAGGTAATAATTTGTCAGAAGTTCAATATACTACTGGAGTTTGCAATATTGGCGAAGCTGAAATTAACCAGCGACGACGTATAGGATATATAGGCCTTGGGCTGACATTAGTCTTCCTTATTGGATATGTAGCAATGATTTATCTCATAAGGTTACCTCCTCTTTTTGGAGTAATTGTGTTCATACCTGCAGAAATATTAACGGTAGGATTCCTTCAGGCCAGGAAAAAATTTTGTGCAGCCTACGGGTTGACTCGTCGACAGAATGTATCCTCAAAAATAGGCTTCACTATAAAAATAGAGGATTCTTTAGCCCAAAAGAAAGACAGAAATAAAGCTCTTGTAATTATTATCCAATCTATTATCCTGGCATCAACTATTACTATTTTAACACTGTTTCTGGGATCTATACTTTACTGACAAATCTACTGATATGTTGGAAAAAATCAATTCTATCCGTATATGGAATCAGATTTAGGATACCTTTCAGATTTATGTTTTCCAATTCAATGGGGGAAGCAATCTAAAAAATATAGGAAATCAATACGTTGAAAATTGGGTTTGTAGGTTCCGCAAATACAACAATTAATTGTAGGCCAGACAAGTCTTTTCGACTAGCCTCATACACCAAGAAAAAAGCATTAGAAATAATTGAATCAAATTTAACATGTATTCAAAAGACAATCGAGTTTTGTATTCGAAATCATTTCTATTTTTACCGAATTGCAGATTTTATTCCATTTTTCTCGCATTCTATTTCAATATCGTGGGTTCAGATTGAAGAGATCTTTTCTGAATTATTTTTAGATATCGGAAAAAGAATTAGGAATAATGATATGCGAATCAGTATGCATCCTGGCCAGTATACAATACTAAATTCTCCTAAGGAAGGAGTTCTGAACAATAGTATTAAAGAATTAGAGGCGAATGTCTGGATATTAGATAAGCTGAAGCTAGACCATACCGCAAAAGTACAAATACATGTAGGGGGGATATATGGAAACAAAGAAGAAGCGACACTGCGCTTCATAAAAAATTTTCAACGCTTACCAGAATTCATGAAAAATAGAATTGTTATAGAAAATGATGATCGGTTATTTGATTTTAAAGACTGTACAGCTCTCTCCAAGGAGCTAAACATACCTGTTGTATTTGATGTGTTTCATCATACTATTAAGAACAACAATGAGAGTACTTTGGAATCTTTAAACATATTAGGATATTTATGGGACAATAAGGACGGTATCCCCATGGTTGATTGGAGTTATCAAGAAGTAGATGCACGAATGGGAAAGAATGCCAATACAATTGATCTCATGTTATTTAAGAAATTTATTACTGAAATTAGTGATGAGGATTTTGACTTAATGCTTGAAATACGAGATAAGGAAAAAAGTGCGCTTCAAGCAGCCAAATTATTGCGTACACTTGGGCGATTATAGATGAGTCAAAAAGATGAAACAGGGAATAATTCCCTTTTTATTTTTCGAAGAGATTTACGTCTAGTAGACAACACCGCTTTTTGCGTAGCAGTGGAATCATCAAAACTCGTTATTCCAGTTTTTATTTACGATTCACATCTTTTGAATAACCCAAACCGCAGTTCAAATGCAATTCAATTCATGCAGGAATCCGTCCTTGATTTAAAAAGACAGTTAAAGAAAGCAGGAGGAGGGATGTATTTATTTAAAGGGAAACCTTGGATTATTGTAAAAAATTTGCTCAGTGATAGGAACCTAGACATTAAATCAATCTTTATCAATCGGGATTATACTCCTTATAGTCGGAAGCGTGATGAATTAATCAGAAAAAAAGCTAAGGACAGAAATGTAAGATTAAGGATTTTCAGTGACCTATTATTGAATGAACCTGAATCAGTATTAAAAAAAGATCGGACACCATACACTGTTTTCACCCCTTTCTATAAAAAGGCCTCTGAAATGAAAATAACCCTTCCTAATAAAGTTAAGCCAAATAATATGTATTCTGATTCCATTGAAAAATTGTCCGACTTTAAAGGTCTGGATATTTCAACGAATTCTGATATATTCATTAAGGGAGGAAGAGAAAAGGGAAAAATAATACTGAAGAACATCTCTGAGTTTAGTAATTATGAAACTGAAAGAGACTATCCTGCGATAAAAGGAACTACCTTGCTTTCTCCACACCTACGATTTGGAACCTTATCAATACGAGAAGTATATAAAGCCATCTCAAGTCAGGGTAACATTTCACTGGTACGACAGCTTTACTGGAGAGATTTTTACCATTATATTGGCTTTTATTTTCCACATGTATTTACTGGATCTTTCCGTAGTAAATATGAAAATCTCCAATGGGCTTATGATAAAGAAGCTTTTAAAAAATGGACCGAGGGAATGACTGGCTTTCCAATCGTAGATGCAGGTATGAGACAGCTCAATAAAACGGGTTATATGCATAATCGTGTTCGAATGATCACTGCATCTTTTTTAACTAAAGACTTACACATCAATTGGCAATGGGGAGAGCGTTATTTTGCACGAAAACTGTTGGATTATGATATCTCAGTGAATAATGGAAATTGGCAATGGAGCAGTAGTACAGGTTGTGATCCAGTACCCTACTTCCGTATTTTTAATCCCTGGACTCAACAAAAGAAATTTGATTCGAAATGTCTCTATATCAAGGAATATATTCCAGAGCTTCAAGGATTAACCCCGAAGGAAATTCATGGCCTAGAAAAACAGAGGCCTAAAGGATTAAAATATCCCAAACCGATTGTAGATCATTCAAAGGCTCGAAAAGAAGCAATCTTAATATTCAAAAACATTCAGGAATTCTGAAACCAGTCAACGTAGAACCAGCTGTACCTATCTAATGTTAAAAGCTTATACAGTCAAAAAATACGCCCTAGTGAAGCATCTAATATCTTTCCAGTCATTAAAGGGGTCATTGCGGCAAACTCTATCATCTCATTCAAATCCTCTGGTAATAATGGATATTGTAGAAGTTGTTTAGTTATTCGTTGAGATGATAAGTCTTCAAATGGAACACCAGTCTTCTCTGATTTCTTCTTTAATTCTCGATTGTGCCGATCAGTAAAGACGTATGTAGGAGAAACTCCATTAATACGAATTTGCGGTGCTAAAACCTGTGCCATTGACCGAATGTAATATACTAACCCAGCTTTGGCGACTCCATATGATAATTTATCCAATGAAGCTTCATATGCAGAAGAACTAACTATATGGACAATAGCCCCAGTAGTCATAACTTTAGTTGCCATTTGTGTTAATAAAATAGCAGAAGTTAAATTCACTTTTATAACACGATCGAAAAAAGCAGGATTAATTTCTAATGGGTTTTTAGAGGCTAAGGATCCCCCTATAGCATTTATGATGATATCTATCGATCCACATTCAGTTTTTGCCCATTCATTTAACCTATCAATTCCTTTTTCAGTTGTACAATCAGATGAAAAGCTTTTAATGCCTGGAAAACGATCACCTGACATTTTTAAACTCGTTATAAGAACTTGATTGTTTTGTTTAATGAGTTTGTTCATTATAGCTTCTCCAATCCCTCCAAGAGCGACACCAGTAATTAGAATATTTTTATTTTCAATGATCATACCTATTTTCCTCAATTCAAAATTAATAGTTTTTACGTAATAAATTCTAGGACAAATCAACTTTGAGTATAGAAAAACGTCTTTAAAAAGGAATTAATGTCATATTGAAAAGCGATTTCAATTCATAGAAATTAAGGAATTAGGAATATGGAATCAAAATGGTATAAATCTTGGCCAGAAGGAGTCAGAAAGCACTTAGATTATCCTAACGTCACTCTTCATAAACATTTTGAAGATATCGTAAAGAAAAATCAGGACAACCCTTTTCTGTCAATTCTTGGGATGAATTTCTCATATGGGGAGGTCAACGAGCAAGCTAATCGTTTAGCAAATGCTCTTCTAAAGAGAGGTATCTCGAAAGGAGATAAAGTGGGAATATTCGCACCGAATATTCCTCAATGGGCGGTAGCCTTCTTTGGAATCTTAAAAACAGGAGCCACTGCTGTCTTAATCTCACCTTTACTTGGTTCAGAAGATCTAAAATATCTGATACTAGATTCTGACATAAAAATGATACTAGCGCTTGATTTACTTTATCCTAAGCTTGCAGATGATTGTTTTGACTGTCCAGTTTTGAGTGACGTAGAAAATATTATTATTACATCACTGGGTGACCTCCTATCTCCTGTAAAGAGATTTCTGGCAACAGCAATACGCAAACTACCTAAAAGCCCTCCTATTCCAAAGAACGTTTTAAGATATCAACAGCTCTTGAATGAAAATGAACCAGTCCTAAATAGTGTAAAATGCGATCCAGATGAAGACATTGCCGTTTTGGCCTATACAGGAGGGACAACAGGAACCCCAAAAGGTGCCATGCTTACACACAAAAACATTATCAGCAATATGCGGCAAGCGCGGGAGTGGGCTATTGCATCACATCCAGAAGGGATACGAAAAAAATTCTTAGGAGCTGTTCCGTTTTTCCATTTAATAGGATTAACTACCGTGTTTCTTGCTACTGCAGAGTTCGAAAGTACAGTATATCTTGTTCCCAATCCGCGAGAATTTGAATCAATCTTAAAACTAATCCAGAAAGAAAAGATAAATTATTTTCACGGAGTTCCAACTTTATTCAAAGCTCTAATGAAACAACCAAATTTCAATAAATATGATATGAGTTCTCTCGATATTATTTTCTCGGGTGGTGCACCACTGCCTGCAGAATTAGCTTTGGAGATAGAAAATTCATTTAAAAATGCAATTGTAGTAGAAGCGTACGGTATGACTGAATTATCCCCTATGGTCTCCGCAAATCCCCTAGAAAAAAATAATAGAAAATTTGGCAGTATTGGTCTTCCCATTCCTGATACCAAATTGAAGATTGTGGATGTAGATACAGGAAAAGAGATACCACAAGGAGAATCTGGCGAAATATGTGCTAAAGGTCCCCAGGTCATGATGGGATATTACAAAAGAGATGAGGAATCCAAACTTACGATTGATGAAGAGGGATGGCTACATACTGGGGATATAGGTAAAATGGATGGAGATGGTTTCTTTTTTATTCAGACTAGAAAGAAAGATATGATCATTGTATCAGCCTATAAGGTTTTTCCGCCCGAATTAGAATCTTACATCGAAAAAGAATTTCCACAAATTGAGGAGGTTGCTATTATTGGCGTTCAGGATGAATATCAAGGGGAATCAGTGAAGATGATTGCAGTATTAAAAGAAGGAAAATCATTAACAGATCAACAAGTCATATCCCATTTGAAGGGGAAAATTGCATCATATAAGATTCCAAGATTTATTGAATTTCGATCTGATCCCTTGCCTAAAACTGGAATCGGAAAAATAGATAGAAAAGCCCTGAAACAGTGAAATCGAAGTACATCTCACTTATTTCCTCTATTACGTTGTTTTTAAAATCTCGGAGCTATTAATCTTCGTTAAAATTCCAATAGATATACAATCGCAGTCACTATAACAGCAGAAATTATGGATAATCCTGTTATTTGTAGTGCTTTCCGGAAATCACGTTTTCGCATTTCCTTGTTACTGACCTTTCCAGTGTAAAACATCGTTGTCATTGCATCAAGCGAAAAAAATCTTTCTTTTTGTCCTGTCATCTATTTTATCTCCTTATTTCATAGAATATTGATTCTTTAATGCGTTTGTGACGCAGAACTTGAAAAAATATTGGTAGAGTCCTTGAAAAGACATAAACAGCGGAAAAACAATGATTAAACGTAAAGTCCGGAAAAATTCTGCATAATCGGGTGTAAGCTGTTCTAGATATACAATTCCTATTAAAATTAATAAAGAAAGTGCACCGAGCCCGAATCCTGTTAATAATCTTCTTTGTCGTTCTTGAGGCCCTATATTACATTGGCCTGGCTTATAACCTAAGCTTTTAAACAGAAAACCTTGAACTCTTTGCCGATTCTCCTTATCTGTCATAATTTTATCGACTTTAGGTGAAGGAATAATGTTCTCTTTGATTAAATGATCCTTAATGGTTTCATTAAAATGTTCTGTTTGCTTTTCAACAAAGTCATTAATTCCATCTGGATAATTCCCCGCCATAAAGCCATTAATAAAACCACTTGTTCCATGGATAAATTTTTCGCTATTCTTTAAGTCAACATCAGGGGAAAACTGGCCAAAAACCAGTTTCATTCTATAGTTTCCAATATTCTTAATGGCGAAAGATTTATTCTCAAAAATTACAAACTTAATTTCATCTTGAGCCATTTCTTGCGCAAATGCTGAGAGTGCCTGAAAAAGGCTAGATTGTAAAATATATTCGTCGGATTCATTTTTCTCATCCTCACGGGACCAGTGAAACAAAGGAATTCCTGAATCTTGTATTACAAAAACTTCATCGATAGTATTCATGTGATTCTCCCTAGTTTGTTGTTTATTCTATACTCTTCGAATGAATAGTTGCCTAATCCCCAATATTAAAAGATTATTCGTTTTTTATCGAACAAGAAATATAAAACTTTATTGAGAAATCAAGTATAATGAGGATTAGTTTTTGGAACCGTACAAGATTCGTTCAAAACTTGGTTTTCGGAGACGATTTATTCATTATTTTCTATTAAATTTGGCCCGAATGATCTTCTGGTTCATACCATTTGAGGTGCAGGGGAAAGAAAATCTTCCAGACGAAGGGATACCTACATTACTCACTTCCAACCATTTAAGCCATATTGACTCAGTTTTTACCGCTGTAGCGGCTTTTCCAGTTAAGCGAGCTATTCGTTTTACAGGAGCAGCCGATTTCATGAAAAAAATCATGTTTAAATGGACAAAGTATGAATTAGCATTTCCTGTAGGGCGAGGACCATTAGAAAGAACCAGATTTATTCGCAATAGTCTTACATTGCTTACAAATAAAGAAACTGTAGGAATCTATCCAGAAGGAGGAAGATCAAGATCTGGCAAGTTTCAATTTGAAAAAATTAAAGTAGGAACAGGATGGATTGCTAAGTTAGCAGGACCCGATACTAAAGTAATCCCTGTTTTCGTTTATGGTACAAATAATATCATTCCATTTGGAAAGTTCTTTCGTTTAAACTTCCATACTCAAGTGAGGATCTATTTTGGACCTCCTCTATCTTTAGATCAGTATTATCAGTTACCAAATGATCTAGAAACGTCCAAAAAAGTAACTAAAGCCATTGTCGAAGGAATTTTAGAACAGGGAAGACAATGCGCCAAGGATTTAGCTTCTAAAGACTAAGAGCGGATTAATACTCCTCGAACAGACGATAATTCTCTAGTGAACCCCAATCCTCAATTTTATTAAATTTTTCTTTCTTTGATCGGAAATGAACCTTGATTGGCGCCTTATCCAGGACAGGATCAGTAAGAAAATGCTGCTGATCTCCATAACGAAAAGCTTCCAGTACTAAAGGCAATTCCTGACGAAATATTCTATCACGAAATTTCAATGTGCCAATTCCCCCACTTATTTGGCAATAAACATTGAGGGAACAACGCCCTTCATCTTCCAACCATTCAGCTAATACTTCATCACGCATAAGACGTGTCTGCCATCCCTTCAATTGTTGTCTATTAAATTCGGGAGCAATGGTCAAAAATAAATCTCCAGTTCGGTCTGAATGTGTTAAAGTATAGCAACGGGGTGTTAAACCGGATTCACTAGCTGTCGGGAAGGTGATCGTCACATGTAATTTTTCAGGGTTTAATCGGCTCAACTGAAAAAACCAATATTGTTCATTATTAAAAAAAAAATAGAAGAGGGGGATTATGCAAAAATTAATCCCGAAAATACAAGCCAGGCCAATGCTGATTTGGCAACCAGACTTAAAATTATGTATCCTCGTTCGCCAAACAGGTAATCTTTCCAAGGTCCAACCTTCTTATACTGAAGGAACATATTGAGAGCAAAGCTGTTGAAAAAGAGGAAATACATCACTATAGCAATGTATACAAACGTAGGTGCCTGTTGACCTCCAAGATCGAAGCTAAGAAATGCACCAAGTATCACAATCCATGGCATTATTCCTGCGATCCATCCAATCCAATATGGTAGCCAGTTGGTTTTTTTAGTGTATTGATTAATTTGCTCCATTAATAAACCGAACATGTTCATTAGAAAGTTCAATACAAAAACAAGTACTATCACCCAAAAATCTAGGATTCCAAATGCAAGTGAAATGAAGATAATCATAACTGATGAGCTAAATGCATATTCCCACCAGCGGATTGGATTCATTTTTTTCTGTAGATTCGTAATGTAGGAGTTATTCAAAGGATATGCAATTAAGAAATGTGCTAAGGCTGACATTAAAAGAAAACTTGCCAGGAGAATTCCTGCAACATTTTCGAATGCAAAAAAAACCTCGGGTGCTGGACCAAAGATAGGTTTTGTTCCTGTTAATTCTACAATTTCTAATTTTGAGATATAAACATCTACTGAAAAGTTCCTTATTTCGTCAATAAATAAACTTAGCCCAAAAATCATTATTCCTTGCACTAAATGCAATATCGCCATTATTTTATTGAATTTTTTCAAATATGGCGCACTTATGGAGGATTTCTCCCCATTAATAAAAGTAAATTCACTCATTTTCCTCATACCTTAATTTCTATGCGGTTTGTGGTAAATAAAAGGAATTCTTCGTGTTATTTAATAACTTAGCTTCACATTCTCACAATCTTACGATTCTCGTTCTCCCATGTCTAGATTCTCCACAAACAATTTACATTCAATGAATTTACAATATAGTAGTAATCATCATTTCTTTATGACTCTCAAACGTATTTTCGATGTTTATTAGTGAGAAGTCGTACATATTTAATACCAGTCTAAAAGCCATCCTTTTAGTTTCTTTTTGCTTATCAACAAATTATTCAACTTTAAATTGGTTTAGATCTTGAGTTTCAATGTAAAAAGGTATTCCAGTAATATAAAATGGCTTTTAAACCATCTATTAAACCAAAAATTACTACTGGCGAGTGTTCTTGTTGGAATTCTTATTGTCACTTTTTCAAGAGTTATCATTCCCATTTTTATTGGGGTAATAATTGATAATATTCTTTTAACGGAGAAGCTTTGGATGTTCTTCTAAAAGGAAGAACCTCAATTATCATTGCCCACCGACTTTCAACCATTTTGAATGCAGATCGAATTCTTGTGATGGACAAGGGCAAGATTATCGAAGAAGGAAGCCACCAATCGTTACTTGAAGGAGGAGGAAAATATAGCCAATTATATAAACAATATTATGAACATCAAAGCGCCAATTGGAGTATCTAAGATAAAACAATCTCATATCTTTCCGCTAGGAAATCAATTCCCATGTTTAGTGAATAAATTCTTTTTTGTGTAGGGATTATTACCTCGGTGGTAAAACGAATAAAACCTGAGTATCTCTTAAACTAGCTCCAAGATCTTCAGCGACTTTGCTAGCTAAATCTCCATTAGTAAAAGAACTAAATAAAAGGGATTCATCCCAGCTTAGGTCATTACAATGTAAAGCAATCTCTCCAAGAAGTATTTTCCATGTATCTTCAAACCCAGGACGGATAGCCGTAAATCGTACAATTATTACATCTTCTACATAACCTCTCAAAGGAGCTCCTGCTGCTACAAGTAGATTATCTCTAAAAATCATAATTACATGGTTATCAGGAATGACTCGGTCTTCAAAATAGGATTTCCAAGCCTCATCATTTGGGAAAGCCTCTTTGATATTTGAATCGTTTTTACATAAATCTATTAGTATATTAATATCATCTATTGCTCCCTTCCTAATCGTAAATTCATGGTTCGAATCTTTATTGACTTCTTTCGTGTCCAGTGAATAGAAAAATGCTTTATCTTTGATTAGAAATCCCTTATTCTTCGCAAATTCGGTTTGTCTTTTCCATGTTTCTGTAAAATATCCCATAACGATTTCATTTTCTGGAAATTTCTTCAATACATAATCTAGCATTTCCTCATATAAGAACTCTTGGACTTCCACAGGGCAATGCTCCATGGCCCAAGGATATCCGATCCAAGTTTGGGGAGGGGAGTTAGTAAAAGTAGTTTGAATATAAGCCAGTGGGTGTCCTTGTTCATCTAACGCGTAACGAACCCCTAATCTATCTTTTTTTTCATTAATATACCGTTGTTTAATTTGATCGGCAGAGGCCTTACCAAATGCCGATTGAGGATTTCTTTTAAGTTCATCATTATATATCTGTGCCTGTAGTTCTTCAAAGCCTTGATCAGGTTCATAATAACGATAAATAATTTTCATTCTCATCAGAATCCGATATTTTTACCAGTTATTATTAAATATATTATTCTGGCAAATAAGCTAGAACATTAATGAAAAGGGAGAAGATAAAAAAAGAGGTTAGAAGGGGATTAATCCTTCTTTAGCTCTGTTTACGTCGTTTTCGTGATTTATAGAACGAAAATCCAGCAGCAGAGAATAGTACCAAAACCAGTTCAAATCCAGGGGCCGATTTCTTCATTTCTCCTGGAGTAATTTTCTTGACTACGAGTGATTTTTGTTTAACTTCATTATCACTTATCGTATCATTATATTCCTCACTTAATTGGAATGTCATAGCTGTTGAAGGTATTTTCGAGATTACAACTTGAAGTGTACCGTTGTAAAGTGCCACTTGTCGTTCTAAATCAATGAAGAGATAAGTTGTGTCCGATACAGTTAAAATCAGCATAGTTTGCCATGTCTTGAGATCATCAGAACCTGACATATACGTTCCAAAGATATCTAGGTCACGGAGATTCGCACCGTGGGTGTGAATTCGATTTTCAAACGATATGTTTAGGCTTGCAGTTGCAGAGTAATTTCCAATTAAGTTCACAGTGATGTTATAGATAGTATTTGCATCCAAATTCAGAGGAATACCGAAAATTTGGTCGTCATCAATGGTATGGTCACTATTTATATCAAAGCTTGTGGTACTGCTAATACTTGATACAGGAATATAAGTACCTGCAAACCCTGTGGGACCAAATGCTGAAGATAGTGAGGAAAATGTTAATGGTGTGTATGATTGGTCAATTACCTCATTTGTACTTACAATCAGTGTACCTGCAAATTCTGATATAGGATCTGTAAGATTCTGGGCTGATGTAGGATTAACTACTAGAATTGGAACATCGTAATCTCGAGTTGGTAAATATTGAGCAATTACCGTATTATTTGAAGATGGCCAAGCATCCCAGAGGCCATTGTTCTGTCGATTTCCTAATGTTGTAGAACTCGATCCAGTGTTAACTAGTTCATTATATTTGCTAACAATGGTGTATTGATAGGTAATTGATTGATTTATATGATCTGTAGTCGATAAGTTAACAAAATTTATGAGATTCCGAGTTAAGGGTAGCTCAATTGCTAATACACTCTCTTGGTCGATAGTGAATGGTAAGGCTCCAGGTGTTTGAATTGCCGCCATGTTTACACGAATTTCATCATCGACATTGAAGTTTAAGAACTCAATTGCGTACGTTCCACTCGGTAGATAACGCCAAACACTCCCGAAGAAATTTTCGTTTGCTTCATAAATCCATTGACCCGGATCGCCTTCAACATAAATATCATAATCAAATCCGATTGATGAATTGAATCTGAGAACAGCGGGGGAAGACAGTGTAAATTCGTAGTACACAGAATGCTCAGGTGCAATATCCTGATTAAATGTTAGTGGTTCTATATCTTCCAATGTGAATTGAGATATCTCTTGAAAGAAGATTGAATAAGTTCCATGGGCTTCTCCTGGCGAATACATGAATAAAACTACCTCTTCATCCTCTGTTGCTCGGATAGATAATCCTTCTTGGTCTAGAGAACCCGAAATAGTTTCAAAGTAATTTCCAATTATGTATGTCATCGGTTGACTGCTAAGTACACCAGGTTTAACCTCATCCATTTCAAAAACGGTATTAATTCGATAATATTGGTCTTTCTCCAAAGTTAAATTGAACATCCTTAAAGAAAACATCTCATTATCAGGTTTGATTAATTGATCTGTATTATCATCTTTAAACCAGGGATCTCCTTGTTTAAATTCCTCCGTGAAAATCGTATTCACCTCTAAGTCTGGGAACCATGATGGGAATTCCCATTCGTGAGGTGTAAGTGTTATAAGGGTAGAATCATTCGTAACTAGAGTAAATTCTTGAAGACCTCCGACCATTGGAATAAATGGATACGTCATTTTACTTTCGGGGTTACCAACAGTATATCCACCTAATGGATATGTTGCTCCGAACCAGAGAAATCCCTCTGCTTTACTATTACTAAATGTCACATCCATAAAGAAACTACCGTCTGCTTGTAGAAATCCAGAGTAAAATGTACTACCTTCTGCAAAGAAAGTTGAAGCATAATCCTCATGAAGGGATATGGCTGCTTTCTGGGATTTCGTGAATTCCGCATCCTTACTAGAATCTATTCGTACCGCCCGTGGATACATTGTACTTTCGAAGAAATTATGGTTTGAACTTCTAACATCATCACTTAATATAGAGGAAGAACCGATCAGTTCTCCTCGTGTAAGTGATCTATCATAATCGGTGTAATCATTTTGTAATACATCAGTATATTGAGCGGATCCTGATCCTCCGCTTCCACCAAGATAATATACATCATTATAATCTGTACCCGGGGGAATTGTATAATAATCCCAATCACCGTACGATGCTGGATACGATTCAGGGGTATAAGTATCTTCAACATCAACAATCGGGATTATTGGTATTTGATCCGCAACTGCAATTATGGGTGAAAAAGTAAATATCACTAGCACGAAAATGCAGAAGCTAATCAATTTTAAGTTTAATTTTTTTAGTATCATTTCATGATTCCTTCTTTCAAATAATGATATTCTCGTTCAAGGAATTCTGCTTTAAATAGCTTAAGAAATAAAAAATTCCTAGAATCCATTAAACTATGCAGGAAACTGTGGGGATAGGAGACTTCAATAGCTTCTAAGAAATAAAATCTATAGACCAAATAAAAGTTCGATGAAAGATGTTAATTTCAATCAAACAGTTACTTTTTACTTTTACGGCGTCTGTAAGTGATATATACAAGTACAGTAATAATTATTGTAAATTCCCAAGCATACCCAGCGGCTCCTGTTGGTTCTTCAGTTTCTGTTGTCGAAGTATGCGTTTCATGGGATTCTGTTTTTTCTAATTTCAGGAATTCTTCAAAAGTAAGAAGAAGATTCACATGATCAATAAGAAACTGATTTTCACTATCCTCATTCGATGTGAAATAACTAGAATTTTCAGTCCCAAATGTTGATCTCACTATACTGAGTGTATATTCTGCAAAATTCCTTTTTTCATGTAAAATGTTCATTCTGATAAAAAATAGTTGATCTAAGAGAAAAATTTTATCGGAAAGTTCATCTGAGGTCTGATTATACCTATAGGCAATACTCCAATCTTGTTGGAGGAAAAAGTTAGTAAGAAAGTTATTTAATCTAGTTGAAAGACTATCAATGATAGTTAATGCCCCTAAAAGTGATCTTAACTGATTTAAAGCTAATATCATCTCAGATTGTTGATAACTGTAAAAAATAGGGGAGGGTATTGTTATGTTATATTCAAAGGATTCTGGAAGACCATCTGTAGTTATTGTAAGGAAATTTAATGTTTCTAGTAATTGAATTGCTATTTCTTGCGTTATGCTGAGATTAAATACAGATGGATGCTCAGCTGTTTTGGCCAAAACTTGAGAAAAGAGTATTTGGTCATGAGTATTAACTAATGTATTGTTATCTGGATCAAAAATACCAGTTTCATTGTTGTATGCTGAACTTATATTTTGCCATAGCTGTTTACTAATATTCTGATAAGTTTCAAGCTCACTTGTTTCTAGTAGAATATTTTCTGGTGAATAGGCAACTAAGCTTCTTAGAGCCAAAAGCTCGAAACGAAGATTTTCAGTCAGATATGTTGTTTTATTCCACAATAGATATGTCTCAAATATCAAGCTTCTACCAAGATTCCACCATTCTGAGTTTTCATCGAATTGACTTAGAATCCATACTAGATCGAATAATTCGAGGTCAGAAATTGTCTGGGATCGATTAATTGTACCATTGACAACAACTGGGTTGATTGAGGAGTGGTTAGGTGCAATCATAGCGTTGATAAAAACCTCTACTTGGGGAATTGACGTTGTTATTGCCTGTTCGGTGTCAATAGGTTGGGTTGTTTCCATTGAAGTTGTTGTAGTAGCAATCGTTGTCGTAGTTGTAGCAGTCGTTGAAGGAGTCGTAGTTGTTGTATCATCGCCGTTGTTATTTTTTCCAGAATCAAGCTCTAGGAAAGATCCTCCAAGCATTAAGCTCGAGGATATGATTATGAGAATCATTACACCAATTATCTTGAATGGAAGTTTCTTCCTCGGTTTGAATAATAAAGGTGGTTTTCCATTCTTCATTTGTGTAATGGATTCTCGACTTTGTCGAATATAATCATCTAATTCTTGCTGAGATGGTGATTCAAACCCTTTTTTACCCCGAATTTCACTCATAGAGATGCATCAGCCATAGTTTTCATTTTTGGAGTAGTTTATTACAAAAAGTTTCAATTTCAACAGTGAAGGGATGATTTTTTTCATCAAGAACATAAATTCTCTCAGTTACGAAAGGAACTCTAGGAAAGGAATGCAAAAGTGGTATTGGAACAGAGCTTTCCTCGAGACATTTAGTGATACCTAGCACATTTACCTTTGCAAAATTGACATCTAATGGATTAGGAGGATGCACTAAATCTTTTATGTTTTCTACTTGATTCATTATGGAGAAAATTTCAGCCCCTTCAAGTTTTGAATAACATTCTGATATAACTAACCTCAATCCAGAAATTTCTGATTTCACAGGACGGGTTACAACCATTATTTTATCCGAAACTATAAGTGCGTCAAGTGAGCGATAAGTAACACCTGGCATGCAGTCGAAGATAAGAAAATCAAATTTTTGGGTATTGCAATACCTTACAAACTCGAATAATTTTGCGAGGATTCTTCCTTCACCATGCTGGGTTAATTTAGTGCGGACTTTAGATTCCTTTTGTTGAAATATTTCAATATCGGAGAATACACAATAGAAATTTTCTTTATCTGTAGAATTAATTACACTTTGTGGTTCATGATCACCGACGAGAAATCCAGTAAATGATTTTGCGGTTGGTGACATTGAAAAAGTACTTGAGATAAACAATGATTGATGAGATGGTGCGCGTAGATCAAAATCAACCAAGCATACTTTTTTACCCAATAATGCCAGCTGAACCGCCGTGTTGACGGAGAGGACAGTCTTCCCAACTCCACCTCTGTAGCTGTGAAACGTAATGGTCTCCATCTAACTGTTCGCTCCTACTATTCTATACCAGACTTCAGTTGCTCTACTATCTGATTCGATTTTTTCTCTTTTCTTCATTACGAATCCTTTTTGAGCTAAATAATTAAGATATCTGGATTCAAGACCCCGACTCCGAGAAGTCATATCCGCAATATCAGCACTTTTTACCCAATCTACCTTCTTTTGTATAGCTTTATATGTTTTGAAAATCCCAGGACGCGATTCCTGTAAATTTAGTATTTCAAGGCTTGAAGGCATTGAAGTGAGCTCATCTGATCTTGAAGAATCTGATATAGGTGCATTAGACTTGGATATTTCCAAGGAACCTACTGAAGATGAGTCTAAAGATGATTTGATTGATTGCAAGTTTTGAGAAATTGTTTTCAATTCATCTAGAATCTGTGAGAGTATTTTCTTTAGTTCCCTATCTTGTAAATCGGACATTTTCTACAACAAGCACTTATGTTTAAATCTTAATAAACGTTGCGCAATGTTGCACAACGTATGGAACGAGAACATTCATGGCGAAATCAAGGTTCATAAATCAAAGATTATCACTTTTCTACTATTACCCTAGATTAATTAGATTTCATATATCATTTGTTCTCCATTCAGAATATCTTAAAAAAATACTATCCATAATTATGTGAAAATACATTTCTACCCATCTTTTACACAAATACTGTAAAAAGTCCAATTGAGTGGAGAATGGACGAATTCGCATGGTCGTAATAAGCCAAATCTGGGTTCAACACCTGAACTGTACCCAGATAATAGGTCATTGTCATCTTCGGACGGGTAGCGAGCTCGACCCATTTTTAGGAGGTAGTATGTTTACAGCACTGGTAGCTACTTTAGCTGACATTGAACATGAATTTAAATACACAATGTCAGGTTTTTATGGTTATAGAATCCCTGAGATTGAAGGAATAGGCTTATTTACTGTTTCAAATAAGAATTTCAGAATTTTTTTTCTATGTGAGGGCCTTTATAGAAAAGGAATTCCATATCTCGCAGGGAAAGAACTTTCCCGACAGATCAATAGGCTTTTCAGTCATCTTCAGGATAAATCATACGCTGATTCGTGCACTTATGCCCATCGATTGGAGGAAGGATCTTATTGGTTCGATTTAATGTGTTCAGTGGGTTTTGGAGGGGAAATTTCTGTTGGATTGATCGATGAGATTTATCCTTTGAGAAGTGTAACCATTCATACAAAATCTCATCTTCAAACAAGTAAGACAAAGATATTCCGATTAGAATCATCATTATTGGGTTCATTAGGATATGGGTGGAAAGATAGAGACGATATGATTGCATCCAAAATTGAGGGAATATTCAGGGAACCTGAGAGAAGTTATCATTTTTATGAAGCGATTTTTAAACAAGTTCGGGAATTCATACCTAGCTTTGAACCGAATACGGTAATATTGACGTATCAGCCCTCCTCGGGATCAGAATCCCAGAGTGCATTAGTAGCATTTCTCTCTGTGAAAGGAGATTCTTTAGATATTAGATATTGCATACCTATAGTAAAGAGTTCAGGAATGCACGGAACTCCTACAAATCTTTATCTACAAAGTTTATTTCTTGATTCCTAATTGGAATTTCAGGGAGATTATCTAATCATATCTTCATTAGTAACTCAAAAATTTCAAGATAATCGCGTAACTGATATTTATACCCTCTACTTAGTGAGAGGTCAATGAAATCATCAAAATTAAAATCATTGATGAAATCTCTAATATCCGAACAGATTGAAAGGTTTTCTTGCCTTTTTAGAGGAATAACCCAAGATGAAACCTGCATCTCTTTTGGGATGAGTAGCACAGTCTTTGGTAAATCAACCAGAACTGGAGAACTCGTTTTTTTGTTAAATAATTCCCAAAGTAATTTGGCGTTATGTTTAAGTTGGTCTTCTGCGGTTCCTTCAATAGCTAAAACATTCATACATTCCAAGTAAGAATAATGATCATCGTATTGGCGTCCATGTTTTGAACGAAACTTCTGGACAATTCCTTGATTTTGGAGAAAGTTATAAGAGATAATATGAATATTTAATTCAACTGAATGAGAATTTATGAGTTTCTCTAAATCAGTTGACCATCCAAACTTCTCCGAGACCCTACTTTGTATATTTTTATCAAAATCGTATCCGTGGAAAGTTGAGTAGGGAGTAAACCACATATCAGGAGAGCGCTGTTTCCGATCTTGCACCATATCGATAAAGCAAATCTTAAGTTTTTTCAAAACCGTGTTGCCTTCCATAGTTATCTACTTCTCAATTTGGTGGTCGAACCTGAGTTATTCTGACATTTTACCTTATTAGTTCTACCTAGGTGGTACTGATCTTTTTTGCCACCAAAATTACATTTATATAAATACAAATGTAATTCATTTACAGAATAATTCGCAAGGATGATCTGAAAAGCTCCTTCGAACTTGTATCATTACTGGAGAATTTGACAATGGAACCAGAAACTTCAATGAACTCAACTTTTGATAATCAAGATCAATCAAATGACACAACCAACTTACCAGGGTACATACTAATATGGGCAGGTCAAATAATTTCAATCCTCGGCTCAGGAATTGTACAATTTGCTATAATATGGTGGTTAACCGAAGAATCGGGAAGTACGTTTGTACTAGCATTAGCAACTTTTGTAGGATTAGTCCCAATGGTAATAATTGGCCCTTTTTCTGGAGTATTGGCTGATCGTTGGAATAGAAAGAAAATCCTGTTATCAACTGATTTTCTACAGGCACTTGCCACAATTGGGTTGATAGTATTATTCTGGATTGACCTTGTAGAAATTTGGCATGTCCTACTGCTAATTGCGATTCGTGGAGCATTTCAAGCCTTTCAGATGCCAGCAAGCATTTCCATTGTCCCTCAAATGGTACCAAAAAATCAAATAAGCAGAATAAATGGCTTAGGACAGATTTTCAATAATTTTATATTTATTTTAAGCCCAGTTTTGGGAGCTATTATTCTTGAAGCTTCATCAATAAGCATAATTTTGTGGATTGATGTAATCACTTTTCTCATTGCGGTTTTTACATTAATTCTAGTCACTATCCCTCCTGTCATAAGGAGATCAGTTGAGAGCGTCGAAACGAAAAATCCTTCATTTAAATCACAATTCGTAGAAACTTTCGATTATCTAAAAACTCACGGTTGGTTACCTTTGATTATAGGATTTACAATAGGAAACATTCTGATTAACCCGTTATTCAGCTTACTACCGTTATTCATCAAAGAAGTTCATTTAGGGGGAGTTTTAGAACTAGCTTTTGTAGTAGGTATCTTTCAAGTCGGAAGCTTAATTGGAGCCGTCCTAATTGCTGTAAGTAACTTTACTCCGAAGGTAATCACAATTGTCGGATTCGTGTTCATAGCATTTTTAGGACTATTAGTAATCTCCATAGCACCAGTCGGTGAGTTCGAGTTAATGGCAGTGGGTGGTTTAGTAATTGGTTTTTCAATTGCTTTTATTGATGTAGGGGTTGTAACACTTCTTCAGATTCATATCCCCCAAGAATTACATGGCCGTATATTTTCAGTAACTTTTACCCTAATTAAATCCCTATTACCTATAGCCCTACTCTTTATTGGGGGTATTGCAGAATTTGTGGCACTTGAAATTATCTATATAGTTTGTCCGCTTCTGGGTGTCCTGTTAGTTGGCTATTTAGTGTTTATAGGCAATATATCATCGCTTGATAAAAAATTAGGAGAATCTACTACAACACCATCCGTTTAAATAAGAAGATATACTTCCCAGCTTCTTTTTTTTTCGATATTTATAGAAATTACATTTATTTAACCCAGATGGTTAGTGGAAACCTACCAATTTCTCCAACAATCCAGTTTTTATGGGTTTTTTTGATGCCATCCGATATCTCTTACAAATTTATTCGACGATTGGTAAAATTTAGCGCGAGAATTGGGTATCGGCTCGAAGTTCAGGGTAGTGAGAATCTCGCTAATCATTTGGATGGATTGGGTGACGGGGTAATATTTGCAGCAAATCATGAAAGTGTCATTGATGCATTTCTAATGGGATTGATTGTTCCACCAGAAATTTCTCGTGTCTTTTTTCTCGGAAAGCAGTCTGCTTTGTGGCGAAATAGAATTTGGGGAACGATGATGGATTATTTTGGAGTAATTCCAGTACAAAAAAGAAATAATGACGAGGCGATCAGGAGGGGCCTAGAAGTCCTTCACAAAAACCAAGCACTTGGAATATTCCCTGAGGGGCATATCCGTTATTCTCGTAAGAGTCTCGATGGGAAGGTGGGAGTAGCTCGATTTTCATTTGAAACAGAGTCTCCAGTCGTGCCTGTTGGTATTGTAGGGACAGATGGAGTCCTTCCATATGGAGGAAATTGGCCGAGTGCAGGGAAAAAAGTCACATTGATCGTAGGAGAGCCCATTTACCTTTCATATGATTTTGATAAATCTGATATTTATAGTTTAGGAGCTTTGAGACAAGCAACTGATCTTGTTATGTTCAACATCCGACATCTAAGTTCAGGATATGGAGTTAATCCTCTTGACGCATCCAGCTTGAAAAGTATGAAAGGCGTGGACAAGATACTAATTCCTCGGCGGAGAATGCAAGTCCTTCGCTCACAACAATTAATCCAGCAAGAAAAGAAAGACGTTGTAGACCACTTCACGGAATGGATGACTACACTATCTGATGATTGGGAAAGGAATCCTGTAAATGAGGAAATTAGTAGACCTTTACCTAAGAAGGCCGCGAGCGATGAATTTTTAGAGTGGTTGAACGATCAATTGTGAGGAATAGTTACTGAAACTTATCCCTTGTTTCACGAGGAAAATGATGAATCAATTTGTTTTAATAGTGGTCTAAAATAGGGAAGAAGGGTTAAATGTCCTCCAGGATATCGATAAAGAGGTCTTTCCAACATTCGAGCCAGCTTACTTACTAGATAAAATGGAACAATCCTATCATATAGCCCACCTATGATTGTGGTATTTTCATTGGTCGTATAAGGATCAAAATACTTTAAGTTAGTAGAAAAAAGAATTTTATAAGACGAGGCGAAGCCCTCTGCTTTATGCTTAAGGATATACCTATTTGCTATTGGTACAATTTTAGTTTTCGTTGAGAGTCCAAATAGAAAGGGACTTGCTAACGCAGCTATGCAATCGATATCGCTTACTAGTTGTGAAGACACAGCCACTAAATGACCACCAAGGGAACCTCCAAATAAGATCACTCGATCATACTTTTCCTTTAAGTAATTTACTAGAAACTGTATTTCAATAATTGACTGAGAAAAAGCTTCTAGCATGCGTATAGGATTACCATTCAGAAAATATGCCCCTGAAAAAGGTGAATCATAAGGAACACGATGATGATGATACGGAAGTTCAAGAGCGAAAATATCACTTTTGAATTGATTATAAATCAGACGAAAGTAAAATTGTTCATGAAAGATGAAATGTGACTCTGCATAGCCATGAATAAAAAGAAACGCCGTTTTTGAGTCATTAACCTTTCTTTTCTTTTTATACCTATGGACTACAAGTTGTTTAAGTGGATCAAATTTCGAGTTACTAAATATAGCCTCAGATTTTGGACGATAGGGTGAGTAGGCAGAACCAATCGCCTCACGAAATAACCCTCGTCCAACAGAATCTTTCCAAATAATATCCTTCTCGCCCTTAGACCCAAGAGTAAAGAATAAACGTGGATCTTTCTGTTGATAAGGTAAATACTGTTGGATAAGTTCTTTTGTAGGCTCAAAATCTTCTAAATAACCATTATTTCGATATTGAAAATAACTTATAACTGGATATTCAAGTAGATCAGATGGAACGAGATGTATTGTCTCGAAAAACTGCTTGAGTACCGCATTCATCAAAATCTGTTCCTAATCTTGTTTATCAATCATAGGAATTACAGACTTAAAAAACTAATATTATGTTAGCTCATAGTAGATTATTTTTTTTGAGAAATGTACCATTCTGATACTCCTCAAAGGCAACACGTAGTTCTTCTTGTGTATTCATCACAATAGGACCTCCCCATGCAATAGGTTCGTTTATCGGCTTTCCAGATATCAAAAGGAAGCGTACTCCATAATCGTCTTTTGTAGTTACTTGTATGGTGTCTCCTTTTCGATTATACACAACTAGATTATCCTCTTCTAAATACTTATCACTATTTGGAGAAAATCTTCCTTTCCCTTCAAAAATATAAGCAAAAACAGTATGGCCATCTTCCACTGTGTGCGTAAATGTTATACCTGGTGGAATTTCTACATCTAGATAGTGGGGTTCAGCTATGATATCTTTAACTGGACCTTCAGTTTCATTAAATTTACCAGCAAGGACACGAACTTTTATACCTCTATTTAGCTCTATTTCAGGTACTTGGGAAGCACTTATATCCTGATATCTAGGATCAATCATTTTTGAAGACCTTGGGAGGTTTACCCATAATTGAAATCCAGTTAATGCCCCATCTGATAATTGAGGCATTTCCTCATGAACGATTCCTCCTCCAGCTGTCATCCATTGGATATCACCGCTACCTAAAATACCCGAATTCCCGATACTATCTTTATGTTTAATGAGACCCTCCAACATGTATGTGACGGTCTCAATTCCTCGATGGGGATGTTCTGGAAATCCTGCGATATAATCAGCTGGGTTGTCAGATCCAAACGCATCAAGAAGTAAGAAAGGATCTAGGAGCTTTGTCTCTTGATGACTAAAGACACGTTTGAGTTTAACACCTGCCCCATCCATCGTCGGAAAACTCGGTTGGATTCTATCAATAGTTCGAAAATTATTCATAGGAGAAGTCATAAAATATTATCATATAAGCATCGTTATGAAGAAATCAGATTTTTTGAGATTGACCTTACAAAGGAGGTAGAGTGTCCACTATCTAGTGATTTCTTGAAGAGATCATACTGGCTCTGTTAGTAGGATCTAAATATGATTCTCTGACCTCTCAGAGAGCCTGTAAATGAATAAAGAAAATGTGAAGAACTACTAATTTCACATTTTGGAGGCAGCTAGTCTGATATCATCACTCTTGACTGTTTTTCGTCCAGAGTTATTACAAATCTCAACCGCATACTTCGATAATTTCAAGCTGTATTCGGTAAGTTCATTATTAAGTGCATCGACCGCATCTGCTGACACTCGGAATGCTCCTGCGTCACGTATTAATCGTTCAACTCTTGCACTTGCAAAACCACCAGCTCCAGAGCTTGATTTCTTTGCTGGGGCTGCTTTTTTGGCAGGTGCTTTTTTTGCTACTTTTTTCTTCGCCATTTTTTTCAGATTCCTTTTCTCATCAGGTAACTTGACGTGAGTTCTACATAAGGAATTATTCCCTTTAAAAACTTATTCCATCAGAAGCAGTTCTTTCTAGAAAGCTAAGCCATGACAACAATCATATGAGTGACCATGATCAAGTAGAATTATAGCTAGAAGAGGGAACTTTGACTGATCATATATTTTGGAAAATAAAGAATAGTTACCAAAGGTACTACTTCATTATGACCAAATATAAATTCATAAGGCATAGAATAGTATCGGATATGAGAACATTCGCTCACTCTGGAATCAGCGGTAGTTCTAAAATATAACTAATTCTTGGAGTAACGCATCTTTTAATCCATTAGATAGAAAAAAAACATATTTTTCTTATTCTATGAGTCCTGTTCTAACATTAAAAGGAAACTATGTAGTTTGAAAAGGAAATAAATAAAACTACACTATCCTGATCCTCTTGAAGTCTAGGAAAGTAAAATATAGTAGGGGTATTCCACTAGAATTAAGGAGAATGCAAGAGTTGAATATTAAATTTCATCCAAACCTTTCAGAATACTATGAGTATGTTTTCCCGTTTCTGCTTAAACATGAAGCAGAGAATAACCTACTAATTGGCATCCTAAATACTTTGAAAAATGACATTCACTCATATAGTAAGGAAGATTCTCCAGTATTCATCTCATTAGAGAGTAATAACGAATTGGAATTGGTTTCTATTCGGACTCCCCCCTTCAATCAACTTATTTCATTTACAAATAATTTGCGTACAATTGATATCCTTGTAAAGGAACTTAATAAAAAAAATATGGAGATTCCAGGTGTCTTAGGCTTTAAGGAAGGAGCACTGAGATTTGCACAATTATGGGGGGAACTGAATAACCTCAGATTTATTCTAGAAACTCATGAACGGATTTATAGGCTTGAGAATGTAAATGCAAATACTTTAGGGGATAATAAATTTGAAATAGCGGCAATAGATGATAAAGAGATCATTCTAAGCATGATGAAAGCATTCTTGTTTGAAGCACTTCCAGAAGGATCAAAAGAGGCAGAGCACATCGAATCCTCTCAACGAAGAATGGCACAAGCAATTAAAGACCAGATGGTTCACGTTCTAAAAGTTGAGGGGAAGATTGTTTCAATGGCAAAACGAGCTCACGTAACTCCTAACGGACAAATAGTTAATGCAGTTTACACTCCTCCAAAAGAACGTAGAAAAGGCTATGCTACAGAATGTGTAGCAAGATTAAGTAAGAAAATTCTCTCTGAGGGAAAGAAATATTGTTTTCTCTTCACAGATCTAGCAAATCCAACCTCAAACAAAATTTATCAGACAATTGGCTATCGTCCAGTTACTGATATGGATTTATATCGCTTTCAACCTGGTGAATGATATGCAAAAGAAAAAAAAGTGCCAGAACTGTGGAGGAGCTTATATAGTCAATATTCCCAATAGTTTTTTCGAAAGAGAAGAACATTTATCAATGAAGTGCCCCTATTGTGATTTTTTATTGTCCATGATGGTTGAGGATGGGCGTTTAATTACGGAATCGGATGCGAGCTCATATCTGAGGCAATTACCTAAAAAACAGGTGAAGACACAGCCTTGGGTTCAATTGATTAAATAATCAAATAACAATCATCATTACTGGTATCCCAAAACTCCTCATTCTTACGTTTTTCAGAGTTCAAATTCTCTTGAACTAAGGGATTTACACATTTATGTAAGTAAAACTATAAGTTAGCCTTGCATAATAGTGTATTCAGATATATTCTATTTCGTAAATCGTAAATTTAAGGAGTTAGAATCATAATGAAAACACTTGAAGAGCTGGAAAGGGAAAATATTGCCCAGCAAGCTAACTGCTGGTGGTGTGGATCAATCTTTAAGAGAGGATCAATATGGAGTGATTCAAATAAACATGGAGTTTCACTCTTGGGAAAAAGTGAAAAACAACTTGTTTTCCTCCACTGCAATGATTGTGGTAATGATACTTCCCTGACTAGGTGGATTTCATGACATAGTTTGGGATTTTTGGAGTTAATTTTTGAGTTAACATTCTCCAAACATGATTTCGACTTCTCTAATTTCATTTATTATCTTCTTTGTCCATAAAATAACAGGAAATTCTTATTTCTGTCTTTGGGAAAACGTATTAATCTGAAGGGGAAATTAAAAACTCCTAGAACTTGGTTCCAAAGATGTTGGTTATCATAGCAAAAGAACCCAGCGATAATTACGAATTCTTGTAATTTGCAGCTGTAATATTAATAAGAATTGACCTTGGATTTATGAAGTAGTCCGTTTTTCTTTTTTTCTAATTTTTATTACTTAATATATTTGTTGAGAATGAAGGCTTAATGAATTGAGTACAAGAACCAACCTAAAATGATTCATTTATATATGAAGACGTTGATTTATCTTATATATTTAACTTCAGGAAGTTTCTAAATTGGAAAAGAAAACACAGGTTTACACACTCATATGGGATAATGGTTTTGTACTGAAGAATGACGAGAAACAATCTCAGAACAAGATATTCCTTTTTATGGATGAAGAATCAAAATATATGCGATTAACATATCCTTCTTCTATCGATTTGATTACACGGAGAACTCTGGAACGGCAGCTCCGTCAGATTCAGAAAAGAGGTTTTTTTCTCGAAAAAGAAAATCTGCGAATCGGCCAAGGTTATGAATATCAAATGGAAGAGGATAGAGATGTTTCACCATCAAGTCTAAAGGAGCATTCTCTTGAAAAAAGCCCTGATTCAACTGAAGCTGAAGATTTCCCCAAAATTGTACCGTTGATACGCGAAATTAAACAGATATGGATCCATAAGCGAACAGGTGAAGGATCAGACATGGCAGATTCTCTTGAAAATGGCCAACCGAGTTATTTTGTGTCATTTTTAGCATCTAACTATCAGAAGTTAAATATTCTTATCAATAGTCTTCCAGATAATCTCTCTTAATGATCTATAAGAATGTGTGTAATAAATGGTAAGAAAAAACCACTATAATAGTGTAGAGACTATTATAACAACCTTAGAGGAAGCTGATACACAGATCTCATATGAAGAACTGAGTAAACAGACCAAGATTAGAGCAAACAGTTTGAAAATGTGGTTGAGGATTATTGAACTAGTCCAAAATAGTACTATTTTCCTAAATTTGACTGAAAATGGGGTAGTAAGCAAATCGTTATCAGATGGTCCCGTTAATGCCCGTATTAGAGTCCAAAAGCGTGAAAAAGACCCGAAAATTCAAGCATTTCTAACAGAGTTTAAAGGAGTACTATCGAGGACCAAAATATCTTTGGAGGACGATAATATTAAGAATTACCCACAATTAAAAACTCGAACAGACCTTTCTTCACCTAGATCACCAGTATACACAGATTTACAGTCAGAACTTACTCAAGTACTTGAACAGGGGCTTTCTTTTTTATCTTCACCTGAACAAATTAACAAAGGAGAGAATTCTAAGTCCGAAACGCGTTTCATGAATGAATTAAAACAGGCTGTCAATCTTGGAATCAAGAATCTTGAAAAAGTCGTTGTTACGGATTACAAAGAGAAAAAAGGAAGAGTCACTGCAATGAAATCTGAATTGGAGATGGCTTTTAAAGCTCGTGAAAATCGGCTTATAGAAAATAGAAAGAATTGATGTCATTTTATTATAATGAATACAATAATATCATCAGTATTTTCAAAAAGGAATAACCTTACTTGAGTATGTAAACAACTGTTTATTTATCCGTAGAGAGGTATTTTTGTGTATCGTGGTCAAAAATTAATTGCAATACTCTTAAGTTGTGAAAAGTATTTGTTTTGGTATTTCTCCATGATAATCAGTAGTAGGATGATTCTAATTTAATAGATTCTATAAATAAGCAATCGAATGAGTTTTTAGCTATCGATTTCATGTAGATATAGAAATTCTTTTTATAGCAGGATTAATCCATCTAAGTTATGAATCATGAGTCATCAAAAACAATCAAACGAGTGTCCATAATTAATGCTGATACTGGGATAGAAATATACCAAAAAGATTATGAACCTTCATTCTTCCTAGATAAAGATAATCAATTAATTTCTGGATTCATTTCGGCTTTGGTCCAATTTTCTCAAGAAATTGTTAAAGATAACATCCAAGAGATGGTTTTTTCGAACTCACAGCTATATTTAATGCGGTTTCCCACCGTTTTAATTGTAATTTTGACTCCGATTGGTATTCCTCATGAAAAAGTCATGCCCATATTTGAAGTCTTAGGAAACGAAATTGAGAATAAATTTTCCTCTACTCAACTAGACTTCGTCACTCCAGAATTGTCTATAGAAATTGAAACAGTTATTGATAAATGTTTGGAAAAGGATGTTCAGTTTCCTACATTTCCAATCACTAGGCAAGATACTGCCCCTAAGATTGTTATAGCTGGATTAAGAAAAGCAGGTAAAACTACAGCAATTAGAAGTTTCTTTGACTCGTGGGATAAAGAACAGCTACAAACAATACGTCCAACTGTTGATCACTCAATCTTTCACTCCTTCTTGGAAGTTATGAAGACTGAACTGACAATTTTCGACCTTGGGGGGCAAACCCAGTATGTAGACATGCATGTTAAGGATCGATCAAAGTGGAGAGGTGCAACCGCCGTTCTGTTCTTAGTAGACATGCACCAACCTGAAGAATTCTCTGCGGCTCATATTTACCTTGAAAATATAATGAAAATATATGAATCAATGAATGAAATTCCATTTATTGCTTTAATGGGCCATAAATACGATCCTGCTGATGTCAGTGAGCTTCAACCTAATCTCATGGAATTGCTAAAGACATTTAAAGATCTCTTTAAATGGCCCCGTTATTCTGTCTTCCTGTCTTCTATCTTTGATGATTCGCTCTATTTAGCATTGATGCGTACATTGGTACGAATTGTTCCTCGTGCTCTTCTCCAAAATATCATTGGTAGTGCTATTTTCTTTGAGACGCAAAATCAAGTTTGGAGTACTATTTCAGAGGAAGTAGTTCCAGAGGCTAATTCTCGTGCATTCTGGTCCAAAATAATAAATCTATCAATTCCATATGGAGAAAAGCTTGCTAATACTATTTTTAGAGAGTGGTTATCTGGAGAGTTTGATCAGGAAATAAAACCAAATCTAAAGCTAATTGATGTTGCACTTAAAGATATTGCTGGGGGGATGCAAATCAATATTGTAATGCCAAAAGAGGGGAATTCTCATATCATGATTCCTGTTATTGAGGGTTTGCTCACTGGGTTAGGAAACGTTTTTGGTTTCTCACGGATTATGAGGCTTCATATAGATCAACAAACTGGGTACATCTCTACAAGCTGGGGTTTATACGAATTTTAACCTTAGGAATTCTTTTTTTCACTCAATTTCAGGGTGACCAAATCTAGCAATTTCTCTTCCTGAAAAGGTTTAGTAATATAATCATTTGCCCCAAGAAATCGTGCAAAACGTATGTCGTCAGGAGTAGCTAAAGCAGATAAAAATATTAAAGGTATTTGATTGAATTTTGGATTATTCTTCAAGAATTGATATAACTCATAACCGTCCATTTCTGGCATCATGATGTCACTGACAATTAAATCAGGGAGCCTCCCTTGTGATATATCAAGCAATTTTTTTGTTGCCTCTTTTCCATTTGTAGCCATTTCCACTTCATAATTATTTGCTTCTAAAGTAACCATTATATTAAATAAAACGTCAGGATTGTCTTCAACAACTAAAATTAATGGAGATATCTTAAACGCCTCCTTTTTAACTACATTACTTGTACCTATTAATCTTTCTTTTCGATTTCAATTTCATCATCTAGCTGATCTTCTTTCAGCCTCGGGATAAAGAGAATTACAGTGGTTCCATATTTTAATTTGCTTTCTAAGAAAATGTCTCCTTTGTGCATTTTTATCAGATCTCTTGCAATTCCTAGTCCTAAACCTGTTCCAGGAATATGGTTTACCTTTTGCGATCGGAAAAATCGTTCAAACATCCTAGGTAGGTCATCATCTGAAATTCCCATGCCTTTATCTGATATCTTAACTAATACCCCTTCTGAATTCTCTTTATTATATTTTCCTTTATATTTTTCTATTCCCGTAACCAATATTGATCCTTTCTCAAATGAATATTTAATACTGTTATCTAAAATTATTCTAAATATCTGAGACATCCTATTCGGATCACCAACGAGAGGAAGTTCAATATTATTCGATATATGGACTTCTATTGATTTTGACTGAGCTCTTGGTTCTAATTGGGTCAGAACCTCCAAAATCACTTCATCTAACAGATATGATTTCCAATGAAATTTAACCCTTCTCTCATCAATACGTGATACTAAAAGTAAATCTTCAATTAGCTCGTGTAAGAGCGTTGCATTCCGGGAAATTGCTTCCATCAATTTAGATTTAGTTGAATCAGGTAATTTATTTCCATATTTTTCGTAATTACTTATACTTTGGTTTATAACAGTAATGGGTGTTCGCAATTCATGACTAACAGTCGAAACAAATTGTTTTCTCATATTATCAAATTCCACAAAAGGTGTAATGTCCTGAAATTCTATAATGGTTCCTATAGACGAAGTATCGTAATAATTTCCCATTGCAGAACCGAATTGTAGAAATAATCCTGTCATAGGTTCAATTGAAATTTCTTGTGGGAAATATGAAAAAAACAACTTTTGTATTGTGCTAAAGAATGGATTTCCCTCACTAAGAATTAAATTAACTCCCTCGATAATTTCTTTTTTGAAAATTCGTCTAAAATACTCCTTAGCGGTTTGGTTTACAATGACAACTTTTCCATCATCATCTAAAACAATTATTCCATCTGTGATTGTGTTTAATATTAATTCTATACGTCGTTTCTGATCAAGAAGATCTTGGGTTTTTCTTTGTACTTGAGATTGCAAGAAATCTCTCGATTTGGACAATGTTTCTTCAGTTTTTTTTCGAAATATCGCAGTACCTAGTATATCTGCAAAGATTCGGATACTTCTCAAATCTTCTTCTTGCCAAGTGTGAGCCATTGTGATATTTAGGATGAATATGCACCCAGCCAAATATTCAGGAGTGAATATTGGGAAACCGATTAAACTTTGAACACCTTTTTCTTCCAGATAGTTACGTTCCTGTTCTCCAGTGCTTAGAATTCCTGAATTTCCTGCCAGGATAATTTCATGTCCTTCCCGTATTTCGTTTTGAAACCATTTAAAGTTGTAAATTGGAAATGTGCTAAAATAATCATCTCTATTTGAAATTCGATCAGAATTCCAACCAAGAACCATGATTTCATCATTCGTTGGTTCATCAAATAAGCAAACTAACACCCCATCCACCATATACATATGAAATAGATCCGCAATCTCTGATAAGTAATATTTCAGTGCCATTTTGAAGTTACTTGAAAATACAAGATAAGTCGAAATATCACCTATAGTCTTTTCTACCTTCAACCTGAATTCGATTTTCTCTTCCAACGTTTTTATTAACGAATTTTCATAGCTCATAAGCAGTTTCAATCCAAAATCCTGATTTGGGGTTAGAGAGAATCAATATAATATAAATTTTAATTAAGCAGAGTTTTTCAGTTCCATATGGATGGTAATGAAACTAATAAGTTATAAATGATAATATTAGAATAGACACAATGAGATTTTTTCCATGAACGGGATTTCAGGAATTCAAAACGTCAGGATTTTAGATTTAGTATCAGGGTCAACTTTGATAAACCGATCATATTTAAAGAACCTACATGATGAAATTCAACCAGAATTATTGATATCTACAGTATTATCTTTCACTCAAGAGTCTAAAGACCAAGAAATTACGAATACAATCATGGTCAAAGACCAGAAGGTCGTTTTGGAGACCACTGAGAACTTGGCTTTTATTGCAGTCGTAGCTGCGGATTATGAAACATCAGATGCTAAAAGGATTTTATCTCACGTTCGAGCAAGCTTTTTCCGCCAGCATCCTGTACGGGATTGTCAATGGCAATATGGTGAAAGCATAAAATATTTTCATAAATTCGAAAAGAAATTAGATGAAATTGTACGGCATTTTAGTAATAGAAAAACTGTCCTGAAATTCGTTTTAATCGGTCGTGAGTATGCTGGGAAAACAACTTTAACTCATGCATACGCGGGTACCAATTATGAGGGGTACTTACCCACTTTAGGATTAGACATATTGAGAATAGAGTACAAGAATAAACATATTCGCCTGTGGGATTTAGGAGGTCAACGTCAATTTAGAAGACTCTGGCCTAAATTTGCTACAGAAGCTTCAGGCATAATTTTTGTAATAGATTCGACAACAACACATTGGGTGGAAACTTTAGAGGTTTTTGAGATTTCAAAATTATTCCATTTACCTACTGTTATATTTGCGAATAAACAAGACTTGGTAGATCATGCAAATTCTGTTGAATTGATTGCAGAAAAGCTTGGTGTTCCTATATCATCGATCATTGGAGGAAGTGCTTTATTAAATAAAGGTATTTATGAAGTCTTAGATCAACTTCTCGATGAGAGTGTTTTCTAAATTCTTCTTAAGTAGGGAATTCCACAAGAAATTTTATTTCTTTTCCTGCCTAGCCCGAAGTCGCTGGTAAGCAATAATTTGAATTGCTAGTTGCTTAAATGCCTTAGTAACTCCTTCACCTGTTTTTGCACTTGTAATCACTGATTTCGTACTGAATTTGTGTTTTGTGAGAGTTTCGTAATTGATGATTCTGGCAACTCGCTCTACTCGCTCCTTAGGTACGATATGATGGATTTGGTTTCTAAACAAATCGTATTTATTTCCAACAATCATAAAGGGTACTGGACCCAAATCATTACTTTTCCATAGTTCATTGATCCAATGGCGGAGGTTATCAAATGATGTCGGGTTTGTTACATCACATACAATTAAAGCACCATGAGATCCTTTATAGAATGCATTTCTTACTTGATGGAACTTTAATTGCCCTGCTAGATCCCAAATAATAAATTTCACTTTGGAATATCCGATTTCTGTTTCGTGGATTGCAAAATCGGCTCCAATCGTTTGTTGATATTTTGACTCGAATCCCTCTCCAAGATAAGAGCGTCTTAAAGATGTTTTTCCAACCGCTCCATCTCCTGCTAGAATTATTTTTAGATTATATTCTCCTTCTTGTGTTTCATCAATAGTGAAATTCTTCTCTAGTTTTTTCACAGAATTTTCTTCATGTTTCGATAAACGTGTATCTTTAATCCTTTCCCAAAGATCATAAAAAGATGAGTCAGAGCTTTCTGTATATTTTGAATCCTTCATAATGAGAGCACCTTTATTACAGATAGATTAATACTTTACCGCTATTTATCTAAGACTTCTTTAACATTGAGAATCCTCGGGAGAAATATCGAAAAAACTGTACCATATCCATAGTCGCTTTCAACTTGGATTTCCCCATGGTGACTTTCTATTATGGTTTTAGCAATATCTAAACCCACTCCACTCCCTGGTACATCAATTATATCATCTGAACGGAAATATCTATCAAAAATAAATGGGATATCTTTCTCTGGAATACCTTTTCCTGAATCAATGACTTGAATTAAGATACCATCCTCATTTTTTGGATTATACTCTCCATAATAGTGGTCTAAAGCCTCAATCCGTACTTTAGAGTGCCTTTTACTATACTTAAATGCATTATCAAGTAAAATTCGAAAAACTTGACTTAATCTTTTTCCATCTCCCAAGAATTCGATATTTGACGCAATATTACAACTTAAACTTATCTCTCGCTCAGATCGTTTCGAATCCATCTGGATTAAAACCTCTTTCACGGTTTTTCTTAATTTTACATTCTGCCAATTAAGATTAAACTTTCCAGCTTCAATCCGTGAGACAATCAGTAGATCCTCTACCATTTGAGTAAGCACATCAGAACTGAAACTCATAGTTTCGATAAGAGATTTTTTCTCAAGTTCAGAGAACTTATCCCAATACCGCTGCAAATTTTGGAGAGAGAGACTTATCCCTGTAATAGGAGTTCGTAATTCATGTGAAACAGTGGAAACAAATTGTTTTCTCAAATTATTCAATTCGACAAATGGAGTTACGTCCCGAACCACAATTACTACGCCTATATGTGTATTAGGTTGACTTATAACTTTAGAAGATGCTAATTCTAAATGAAATCCTTTTACCGGTTCTATAGTTGTATTTATATCTTTTTTTGAATAAAAAATCTTAGAAATTGTGTCTCCAAATTTATTCTTCAGAATCAAAACCTCATTCAGAAATTTTGGTAATTTACTCTGATAAATTTTCTGATAAAATTCATGAAACTTCTTATTTATCAGAATAAATTTCATCTTCGAGTCAATAACCACAATTCCAGTAGGTATAGTTTCGACTATGGCTTCAATCCTCAATTTTTCTTTTTTCAAATCGTGTGTTCTTTTGTCAATTTGGTCCGAAAGATAATCTCGTGCTTGTAGCAAGAAATCCTCAGCCTTCTTTTTCGCAGTAATATCTGATACAATTGCAAAAGATCCCAGGATTTCATTTTTATTATCAAAAATTAATCTTCCAGAGACTCTCGCTATTAACGGTATTCCATCTTTACAAATAAATGTTAGTTCATAAGAAGATGAATCTATTTGCTCACTGAACCTCTCTTTCGAAACAGCGGTAAAAGTTGTCAATGAGTTCGTATCCAAGAAATCTTTGACGTGATGCCCAAGCATTTCATTTTTAGTATAACCTAGCATTTTCTCAAGTGCGGGATTCACGAAGGTTGTTATATCTTCTTTATCTGTTACCCAAATCCCCTCTGGAGAGGTTGAAACTAACCTTCTGTAGTTTTCTTCGCTTTTCTTCAACGCTTCTTCCGCTTGCTTTCGTTCAGTGATATCCTCACCTGAACTAAGGGTTCCTATGATCACCCCTTTTTCATCAGTTAACATGGTATTAAACCAGGAGATCTCTCTAACTTCCCCTTCTTTTGTCATAATTGGATTTTCAAATCGGTCTTTTTGAGATATTCTCCCCTCTAGTAAATTTCTGAAAACAGTTCGAACTTTCTCTCTGTATCTGGAAGGAAGGAATGAATCAAACCAGTTTTTACCAAGTATTTCATGTTCTGAATAACCTAAAGTTTCACATCCCATCCGATTTATTAAAGTCACTTCCTGATTTTTATTCAGTGCCAGCATAATCACTGGAATGATATCAAGATATCTTTGAGCTGTGTCCCGCTCCTTTCTCAAGATTACCTCGATTGATTTTTGTTCTGAGATATCGTTGAGGATATGGACAACCTCAGTAACATCTCCCCTCTCATCGTTTATTGGGAATAGTTGACTTTGAACCCATAATTTTTTTGTACCTTCAAATTCATGAATATCTGGATTATTAGGGTTAAAAAAGATAGAAGGAAGAGAGATATTTTCACCTGCGAAACCTCGCTTAATAAAAGGCATTAGACCCTTTTTTTCCAATTGCTCATCATCTAAGATATTGTAGTTCCCTAGAATATATTCATAGTGTTCCTGAGATATGCCCCAAAGTTTCCTTGCTGCCTGATTTCCAAAAATTACATTACCATTTTTCTCATGCACAACAATACCTGCAGGATATTGTTCTATTAGACTTCTAAATCGCGATTCTGATTCCTGTAGCTCGTTTTCAATCCTCTTCAACTCAGATACATCGCGAATTATTGATAGAATTGATACTGGTTTATCATTCTCATATAAAACAACTGATTTTGCGTATCGATTTACCCATTGGCCTTTTTTATTTTTGACACGATATTCTACACTTGATTTTCCTTTTTCCATAAGAATTGTGTCACTAATTTTTAGACGAGGAGCGTCATCTGGATGAATACGAGAGTATCTATCTAGATCGATATTGTCTATATCTTCGAATCCTAAGCTTGAATAATATGCCTTGTTCCGATAAATATGTTTACCTTCTAAATCAGTTTGAATAATAACATCATCTGCAGCATTGATTAATGTTTCAAATCTCCTTTTCGACTTTTTTAATTCGCTGTTAATCCGCTTCTTCTCGGTTATGTCACTTAATATAGCAATTATTCCCCAAGGTGTGGGATATATATCTGAGTTATAATGTCTATCTGTAAAAGGTACTTCTAAACTTTTAGCCTTCTTATTATCGAATACATCACTGATTAATGTATATAAAAGAGAATTCTCAAACTCGGAAGAAATTTCAAGCAAATTTGATCCTTCTATTCCTTCTGCTGTATTTTTGTCTAACAGCTCTGCAAAAGAATCGTTACAAAATAGAATAGAGAAGTCTGAAATAAGTGCCACAATTGGGGATTGAATACACTGTAAAAGAACTCTATGCTTTAGATCGAAATCTTTGTTGCTTTCGGACATCTACTCATCTCTAAAGGATTGCCATAGGAGAATTCATGATTGAATCAAATCAGTCATGAGAATTTCGACCATTCTTTTCCAATATGGCTCAATTTTCCACTCTATTCCATTCCTGATATTCCTAGCTAATTCAGTGAACTCTTCCTCAATCCTCAATGACTCAAGATAATTTATTCTAGGAGCTAAAGCAACTAACATGAACTGTCTCTTACCACCTCTTACCTCGTCATCATCGATTGCGTCAAAATATATATATCCATCTTTATTTATGCTAGCTATTCTTAATAAGAGCCCTTGTGGATCATAATCTGTGGTTTGTCCATAGACTGAAACTGTTGCTTGGAATAGTTGTGTTCCAATGATATCAAAATCAATAGATGAATCAACTTTTTCTGGAAAAATGGTAGTAATTTTCGGTCCAAATGACTCATCCCAATCTATAATTAGGATAACTAATTCTTCTTTTTCACCTTTCATGAGTGAAGGTTTAAGATTTTTGATTAATAAGTCCAATATTTTTTGGCCAATCTTCTGAGAATATGTGCTCTGAAATTTATTTCTCCTTAGCTTTCCCTTTATACTTGCGAGTAAATCATCATTGTCAAAGGGCTTGATGATATAATCATCTACGCCGAGTTTTTTACCAAATCGAACATCTTCGGGATCAGATTTTGCTGTTAAGAAAATAAATGGAATCCGAAACCAATTAGGATTATCAGAAACTTTCTCAAAGAAATCGTAGCCATCCATTTCAGGCATCATAATATCACTAAGAATTAAATCTGGAGGATTGTCCATTGTTTCAAGTAGTTTTAACGCTTCGACTCCATTTTGAGCTTTGTACGTCTGATAATCATTCAACCTAAGAATCAAATCAAGATTCAGCATTATTTGCTTATTATCTTCTACAATCAAGATTGTTTTTGTCAATGAGAATCCCTGATTTTTTCAACATAGTCGCGTGAGAATAGTATTCAATTATTGTATGCGTGTTGGTAAATGAAGTCCGCTCTTCATATTTAAAGATATGAATTTAAAAAATTCAAACACTCATACAAAATTTTCTTGAGGTGATATGAAAGTGAAGGACTGAATGGAAGCATTGTTCTTCAAGAAAAAAGGCTCAAGATTGAGTCTTTCAAATTTTTATAAGTTAATTATCTAGATAAATGCTTTAAATTTATTGTTTTAACTCTCGGAAACATTATAGAGATCATACATTCAAATTAGAAAGATATGTAAGGGATCGGGAAGGGTGATTCTAATTTTGTTTGTCGATTTGACTAACCTTCTTGTTGAGGAAACTGGTATCAAAGAAAAGCAATTGGTTTTTCTTTTTTTGAGATTGTGGAATGATACCTCACTAACTAGATGGATTACTCAATAAAGGAGCCAAGAAGGGATTTTAATCCATTCTATTGAATAACCCTCGTCATTATCTTTCCTTCAGCCTTCCGAAGATGTTCTAAGATGGCGGCCTTAGAGACTCCAAATTCACGTGCTAATTCCATTGTAGTAATCTTACGAGGGATTTCATAATATCCTGATTGTTTTGCTTTTATTAAAATTGCTTTTTGTCGTTCAGTTAACCCAGATAAGATACTTTCATCATTATATGTGTGATCCTGAATTCTTAAGACAGTTAAATCTCCGACAACTTTCTTAACCAAAGTTAAAAATGAGGATAACGCTTTTTCTTCACCTAAAATCGAAAAAACCAGACGGTTACCTTCTAAGTAAGCAGGAGTTTCATAAAATATCTCTTCTATTCCAAAAGGTGAAAAATTCGAATGTATAGTGCTTAGGGTTGCATAGTCATAGTGTATTTGGATAAGAACAAGAAATTGATTTTCATGTTGAGTGAAAACTTTTAGGATTCTAGCAAATGGAGGAAAAGGAATATCATCTAAGGTATACCCAGATTTCATGGTAAATTCAACAATGGCTATTTTTTCACCTTTCTGATAATCAATCTTCAATAAAGATTTAGCCTCGATTTTATCAACTAGGGCTTGAATTGATGAAAAAGCATCAAAAGAAATCTTTTCCGTAAGAATGGAAAAATCGATTTCTAAAGTTATGGTTCGCAATATCCTAACCTAAGATTGTGAATCATCCGAGTCTTTAAATAATACTTACTCAGACAAGCAATAATTAAATTAAGTGACGCAAAATCTCCTTTTAACGATAATAATTGTCTAATTACTTCTAACAAGGATTTAGTCAGAAATTTCTTATTGAGTATTATTTCATTTTTTTATTTTTTCAATGGTGTAGAAGATGACATCTGAAACAAAGATCGAAATTAAAGGATTAACGAAATACTATGGGAAAACTCGCGGGATAGAGGATTTAGATCTCGAAGTTAAAAGTGGTGAAATATTTGGATTTCTGGGCCCAAATGGGGCGGGGAAAACAACCACAATACGCTGTATGATGAATACACTGTTACCAACTAAAGGAGAAATAAGAATCTCAGGTGAGTTAGTAACACGAGGAAATCCAAAGTTGCGAGAGAAGATAGGGTATGTTCCAGGTGAATTGGCTTTACCTGAATATTATAGAGTTAATGAATTCCTAAATTATATTGAAGCCATGCGAGGTAAACCAGAGACACGACGTCAAGAAATAATAGATCGATTTGATCTGAATTCTAACCTTCACAAGAAAATTGGAGAATTGTCGAAGGGTAACAAACAGAAACTAGGCATTGTCTCTGCGTTTATGAATGATCCTGAGGTTCTTATAATGGATGAGCCCACAGCTGGGTTAGATCCATTACTCCAACAAGAGGTCTATAAACTTTTAATTGAATCAAAAAAGGAGGGGAAAACACTTTTTATGAGTTCTCATAATCTTGAAGAAGTCCAAAGAGTATGTGATCGAGTTGGGATAGTTAAAAATGGTTCACTTATTAGTATAGAGGATATTGAAAATCTTAACAAGGATGTTCCCCGTATCGTGGAAGCACGTCTTCGAAATCCTGACGAAACTCGCCTTGCCGAATTTGGTAATCGACTACTCGAATTTCGAAAGCATGATAGTTTCGTTCGAATATTGATTCGCATGGAGGATTCGATAAAGGATAATATAGGGATTCTTTTAGCTCAGGATCCAGAGGAGCTTATTTATCCCCCTGCGAGTCTTGAAGAGTTCTTCTTGCAGTTCTATGAAAGGAAAAATTAGGTGAACCAAGAATGACTATCAAATTCACAGTTCAACGCCTTTGGCTTGATATGAAGAGGTATAGAACTTTTTCATTACTAATAGCTCTTATTTTTCCGATAGGTGCTGCTCTTTTTTTTATTATCTACCCTGGTCCTGAATTCTTCGATGTTTTTCTTGAGATACCTGCTTTTCAAGCTCTTGTTGGGGAGCTACCTGATATTGGAAATCCAAGTTTACTCCTTTGGATCCTAATACTTTTAGCAATATTTCTAAATATCCTATATCCAGTAATAGGGATCCTATTTGGAGCTCGTATTTTACCATTTAATGAGAATGACGGAAAAGAATTAATTTTTAGCACAGAGAAATCACCTTTAGAGTATTTTTTAGAAAATTTGTTCCTTGTGGTCATCTTAATTTCGCTGGTTGTGTTACCAGCGTATCTCGTAGGATTAGGTTTCCTCTTTTCAGATGAGGGTGCTGTACCGTCTTTTACAATCGCTTTTATCCTTCCTCTCTTTTTTGCATTAGTTGTAACACTAGTTACTAGTCTGGGTTGTGCAATTTGGTCATCTACGAGAGCTGGTTATGCCTTAGGTGGTATCTTCTTCATTGTGTCGTTTACTTTGGATCTCTTACAACAAGAAATCGACTTCGTAAAGGATTTCAACCTGATGACGAAGAGTAATGCTATGTTGCACGCCATAAAAGGAACTTGGAATTTAGAATTCATCCTCACATGTCTCTTTCTAATGGTACTTCTTATAATCTTGACAATTTTCTTCTTATATAGGACAGATTACATTGAAACACGCTCATCATACAATAAACCAGTTAACCTAGAAGAAAGCCGTGGAATTATAGCTAAATTTTCTTTCATACGTACTCCTGTCGAATCAGTACTTTCTCAAGTTGGATGGAAAAATCCAGCCTTTCGAGATCAGCTACAATCGTCAGCAGGATTATTTCTGATTTATTCAGTTGTAACGTGCGGTTTACTAATGTTGGTAGCTTTAGTATATCCTGGAGATGCAGCGATGAAGGAAGTGTTTTCTGGATTGGATGCAGTATTTAATTCTCCTATCATAGCTGCTTTTCTGTTTGGGCATCAGTTGACGGCGAGTCTAGAGGGCTTCTTGCTTTACAAGATTATGGCTTTCCATTGGATTTACTATGGTCCCTTTCTCTTCATTGCAACGTATAGTATTATTTTGCGTGATAAAAGTGCAGGATATGACGAAATAACCTGGTCGATGCCCCGTACTCGCTCTAAGGTTATCGTGGAAAGAACGATTGCAGCTATCTTGTATCTCTGGATAATTATAGTTGCAAATTTTGTTGCACTTTACTCAGGGGAAATTATTCTGAGCACCTATGCAGATATTGTGATGACAGACTTTATGGCTACTGTTCTAACATTTTTCTATCTAGCGTTAGGGTACAGTCTTTTTCTCATAATTTTTGTTGCATTAGCCTCGATTCCACGGCCAAAATATCTAGCATTAACACTTCTAGGGGCTTTTCTAATAGCGGTGTTTATACCATTAATTTGGTACATAAATCAAGAGCTTTCATGGTTATTGTACCTCTCGCCCTTCTATTATTTCGATGTCGCAGGATTATTTTTGAGTGATATCCGCCTTGTAGAAATAATCCCCGAAACAATCATCTATGGAGCTATTTCTCTCATATTTCTTGTCACAGTTCTCAGATTCTGGACTCCTAGGCGTGATATAACTTAAAAGGGTACCCCTTCATTTCGATTTTAAAGCATCTACCTGTCCAGGGGAATTGGGAGTTATCTTTTTACTCTTCAACTAAAAATTATCCTTTCCCAGTAAAAGATTGAACCCTATTAGAATTCAATCACTTGAAGAGAGCTCACTTTCTATATGTATATTAGCTGATTGCAAAAAGCTTTCGGAATTTATTCATTTTAGGTAGATAAATTCGCTCCAGTTTGGAATTCAGTCATTTCAAGTCCAATACACTTAATCTTAAAAACCAAAGTTAGAGAATATCCTCGTTTATCAATAGTTTGAAATTTCCTTCTATAAAAGGAAAATTTAATCACTTTGAATTTAATTGAGATAAGAGAGAAGATTAGTTTGAACGAACGGTCTAGAATAGACTTGATGATGCCAGTTCCAGACTCCATACAATTGACTCAGGATACAGGTGAGTAAAACATATTTCGTGACTTTTTTCACTCCTCTCACGGGAACTGTTCGTCCCTGGAGAATTTCCTTGAAGCTAGAATTGTAACGTTCAACAGACATTCGTTGATAATAATACTTTTGACGTAAACGTATCCCTTCAGTTCCTAGACATCGTTTTCTCCAGTTTCTCTGTGGTAGATTAAGAAACTGTTTGATTTTTGACTTCTTGGGATTATAATCAATCAAAGGAACAAGTTGCAATTGGATACAACGATGATAGCTTTTCTTATCATCACAAGCCGAATCAGAGGTTAGTAAAGTAGCGTTACATAAGTTTCGAGATTCTAGATCATCGAATAACCGTTGTGCGGTCATAGATTGATGAATATTGGCGGGACTAACCCGAGCCGCTCGGACCATTTCACTATCTGAACCTGTTACAAATTGCACCCAATAGCCATGGAATCGTTCTTTATCAGATTTATAGCCGAATCCTGCCTCTGAATCGGAATTATGCTTATTTCGACCATTGGAGAGGATATCAGTAGCGTCTAGGGATAATTCGTCTTTTAGAAAAGCTCCTTCTTTAGCTAGATAATCATCGATTTTCCGAATGATAGTTTGCAACCGTTTTTGACTTATTTTACGGTTGAATCTAGAAAAAGTATCATGTGAGGGAATATGATCGTTCCTAAATCCACAAAACTGGCGATAGGTGACATTCTCTTCCAATTTACGGACTAGAGCGGTATCATACTGGATGTGTTCTCTGATCTTTAATAGTAGAGCCAAAAAGAGATTAATTGAAGAAAATCCTGTCCTTCCTAAACGAGATTTTCGCTTAGGTAACCATCGGTTAAATTTAAGACTGAGAACACAATCTTTAAGTAGGGGTAACGATACGGTTGTAGTGGAGCGAATGGTTGCTATCTTAGTAACCTCCTGAAGGATTAGATTACGATCACTTTGCTGGGTAACCGTAATCTATCCGCTCTACTACATAGACGATTATAAAAGGTTTTTGGTCTCTGATATGAATTGCAAGTTATGCAAAAAAGGAAATTTCATCATTCAAACATTGAATCTTAAGATTTACCTCTCTTAGATTCAATTCTGAACTCAAATCTTGGAATTAACGGTTCAATCTCCCCTGAGATTAAAAATCGTTTTGCAATTGTCTAAATATAAAGAAGAAAAAGATCTTTAATGCTAGCATGATTTTTTTTTGCGAATTTTTTCAACTAAAGTGGATTGACCGTAAACACTTCGAAAAAAAATCGACCTTAACAAATTAGAAGAAAACAATTTCCTTAACTGCACTCATTATTAAAAATACAACAAACAGGTAAAAAATCTGATAACCTAGGAATTTCTTTCTAGCACCACTCAGATGGAAATAATAAAAGGTTATGATAAGTTCAAAAAGTGTACTTGATACACTATAGAGAATTAATGCAATAATAACTGATTTGAATAT
>JAEOTQ010000058.1 GCA_016839785.1 Candidatus Hodarchaeota archaeon
AAAAGACAGAAAGAAGGGCTATTAAACAAATTGAAGGAGAAAAGGCTGTAGAGCTTCGAAAATTTGATTATCAAAATAGTCCTCCCAAAATGATGGCAATTGATGGTTCTAATAGGTGGATCTGGAATAATCCTGCCATTAATGCACGTATTGCAATAATTCGAACAGCTTATGTTACCTACGAGTTTAAAAAGGATTTAACGCCACCTATCCAAATTCTTAACCAAGATTCGCATGATGAAGCTGTTCTGATTGCCCCTGATAACCCCAAAATTCATACATATGACCAAGATATCCAAAAATTGCATAGCGAAATTCAGAGAATAATAGGTCGAAAAAATCCCGTTAATGAGACTCTAGCCTTACTTCGCACCCTCGCAGAATTCAATATGGTAGCAGAATTAGCTAGCGAAAATCATAAATCTTTGATTGTAATGGATGGAGCTTTAACATATGTACAAATAAAGGAATTTGAAGATACTGTCAGAAACATTCTTAGAGATTGTAAAAAAAATGCAAATATCTTAGTAGGAGTCTCAAAGAGAAATATTACCCGATGGTTGGGATCAGAGCTTACTGATGAGGCAGTTATGCGAGAAATGTCGAGAAATGATCAAAAAATGGTGTACATGGAAATTCCCATAATTCCTAAATCCCAACAGAAATTTCCATCGATTGGTATGACTTACTTAGCTAAATTACATGCACAACCAGTCAAAACATTTAGAGTAGATATCTATAACCCATCAAATGAGAATATCGATAAGATTATGTCCCACCTAGCGTACTATTCTCAGGTAAATACATTCCCTGGTTATCCATTTCCCCTAGTTGATGCTCATACCATTGCAGCCTTATTAAGACGTGTTCCAGATATGTATAACCATGAATTAGTAGAAGCTGGTATTCAACTTGGTTTTACAGAAGATGATTTACTTCAATATATGATCACACATGAAAATTTAGAGAAGGATCCATTTCATCGATATTTAGACGACACAACGAGATAAATATTATTAAAATTGAGGATTAGACTATGACACAAAACATTGAGGAAAAAGCAGCATTAGGGGAAGTCATTTCTGGTGCTGTAAGTGGTGCTATCGAATTAAAACTTCGTACTGATAGTGAGGAAGTGAAAATAGGATTTCCTGCGGTTATAGAGGGAAAAAAATATGATTTCTTTTCTATCATTTCTGATATACAATTTCCAACAAGTAATGCAGTCACTATGTTAGCAAATGCCGAAAAGCTTCGAAATACAATTCCTCTAAACACTATCGATACCTCAAGAGGTCGCACGTTCTATAGCATTGCTGAACTGCAATGCGTCCAAATGATTGACCAGATATCTGGTAAAACATTTGAATTTGAAACCCTCCCTCCGTATTTTTCTACTGGTCGTCTCGCAAACAAATCTGATGTTCAACGTGTTTATCAGACAGATCTTCCAGAAAATACCCAATCAATTGGTACACTTAGAGGAGTAGAAGGATTTGAGATACCTATTGACTTTCAGAAACTTGTAGAAGTACCATTCGGGATCTTTGGTCGAACTCACTCAGGAAAAACTTTTCTAAATAAAATAATTCTTGGAAATATCATTAAAACAGAGGTATCACAAATCCTAGTATTTGATATGCAATCCGAATATGGGTGGCGCTCACGTGCAGATTCATCGCCTGGTCTGAAGTTTTTCTTTGAAAATCAAGTGACTCTTTTGAGTCTTGATCCAAGTACAAGTAAACAACATGATGAAGATTTATTAATAGGAGAAGACGAGATTGAACCTGAAGATTTGATCGTAGCTTTCCAAGATCTTTCTCCTACAATGATTGATGCAATCTACGAGATTGACCGTACTAAAGGTTCCTCGCAGACTTTAATTGAAGGAATTAATGCGGCAGTAGTAGCTGACCCTCCTCCTGCTCGAATTAATCGTGGTACATTAAATGCTTTAAGTCGAAGGATTATGAGGTTAGAGCGTTTATCATTTGTTGTAAAATCCGATGATGGAAATTTGAATAATCTCCTTAAATATATTCAATCAGGCCAAAATATCGTCATTGACTTTGGAAAATATGGTGCTGATTTTTTTGCTTATGTATTTGTAGCTAATGTTATCTCTCGTCGATTATATAAGAGCTACAGTGAAATGGTAGAAATGAGCGAATATCCACGGCTAGTTGTCCTTCTAGAGGAAGCTCATAAATTCTTAGATCCAAAAATATCGAAAAATACCATTTTTGATCGCCTCGCACGAGAAATGCGAAAATTTAATCTGGTATTAGCTATGGTTGATCAGCGGCCATCCAAAATCGATCCAGAGATATTATCACAACTAGCAAATCGATTTATTCTTTCATTAACCGACCCTAAGGATATTATTAATGCTTTAACTGGTCCCGTTGACCCTTCAGCATGGCGAGCAATTGTACGTGCAATGCCTCCTCGTACAGTACTTATGTTTGGAGATGCAATTCGCGCTCCGACAGCTATGGATGTTCTAGAGTATAATGAAAGTACTATGGCTCAGAAATGGCAAATTGGAGCAACGACAAAAGAATTGCGTGAAACTCTCGACTCTTTATCAGAAGAAGACAAAAGAGACATGTTCAAGTAAGCAATACCAATTTTTGAAGAAAGAATTGATTGATATGGCAAAAATCATTATCGTGGGAGATGTTCACCTTGGAAAACGGTATACATATCGTGTAAATTTAAAAACTGGCATGAGTGACCGTACTTTAGATTTCATTGACGCTCTTTCCAGAGTAGTCACTTATGCGATTGAAAATAAGGCGGATATCCTCATCATTGCAGGAGATCTGTTTGATCGTGTAAGTGTCGGTCCAACACTTCTCCGACTTGTCAGAGAAAATATTTGGTACCCTCTCATTGAAGCTAAAATACCAATTGTTTGTATTGGAGGGAACCATGATTCACCTCAGATACATGAGAAAGGATCCCCCTTGGGAGAGATTTCTCTCATTCCAAATAGTACTGTCTCCCGAACTCCGGCAACAATAAAAGTCCAAGCTTTAAATTCAAAGGAAGAAGTAGGATTCCTTCTTCTACCCTATCAAACGGCATCACAAGTAGTGAAATTTGTTGAAAAACGTCTTGGCAAACCTGTCGAGAAAGAAAGGCAAATGGTACTCAGCCAAGAGTACCTCAAATATTATATTGAGAATGAGATGAAACAGCTTACGACCAAATCAAAAATCATAGTTGGTCATTATTTCTTCCAAGGATCAAAAATCAACATCATACCATATCCAGATCTTCTCCCCCATGAATTCAAATTTAAAAAAGATATGCTTCCCTTAGCACATATCGATCTTGCTGTATTCGGTCATGTTCACACCACTCAAACTTTACATGACGGTAAAGTATTAGTCCCTGGATCACTTGAACGAGTAGATTTTGGTGAGATAAATGAAGATAAGGGATTTTATGTCTTTGAGACAACGACACAAAAGTTAGAATTCATTTCAAATAATCCACGTCCTCTTGTTAAACAGGTTGTTGAAGTACCCAAGGTGGAAGATCCAACTACTTACATCATAGAAAAATTCCCGCCCACAGCTAAGGATGCAATTGTCCGTATAATAATTAAGATTTCTCCTGAATTGAAAAATAAGGTACGAATTCCCCGTATTCATCAAGCGTTAGAGTCTGCGTTCTATTTTGAGCTATTCTGGGATACATCTGTTACTCAACGAGATGTGGTACTCAAAGATTTTGTATTAGATCCATTAGTCTTATTTAATGATTTTATAACAAAGAAATTTAATCAAGATCCAAATTTGGTTCAATTACGAAAGACTGGGTTAGAAATTCTAGATCGTGCTCTGGCGCATGTGGAGGAGAAGTTATGAGTAGAACTTCTAGTACTTCTGGAGGAGGTAACTTCGATCTAAGAAGCCTTGAATTATATCGTTTTATGAATTATCAAGGAAAACCAGCGAAATTTTCCTTTAAAGCTCCCAATATTGTCATCTCTGGACCAACGGGTTCAGGAAAAACGACGATTTTAGACGCTTTAACATTTGCTTTATTTGGTAGAAGTTCTCGACTTGATCTAACCATTGTAAAAACGGAGGATGTTTGTGGAAATAATGGTAGAGTGACCTGTGAGTTTAAAACAGGTGTAAATTATTATAAAATCATTCGCGGAAGGGACAGCAAAGGTAAAAGCTTTTTAGAGCTATTCATTAATGATGAACGTATTAATGGTAAAATTCCAGATTTAAATGAGAAAATAAGGTCAACAATCCTAGGAATGAATTATGGTGCTTTTGTGAATTCAACTATCATTCGTCAAGATGAAATGAAATCCCTAGGATCAAAATCATCAATAGAACGATTGAAAACTTTACAAAACTTATTTAGATTGGATATCTTTAATAAAGCAATTCAGGATGCACAGGAACAGCTAGTATTAATTACTGGTGTGAAAAATAAACTAGAGGGAGAATTACAAGAAAAAAAGAGGATTTCTTCAACGAAGTTACAATTAGAAGAAACGCTTTCAAGAATAAAACCTAAGTTGAAGTCACTCAAAGCAGAGGAAGAAAAATTACAAGTTAATATTTCTAAAAATGAACAAGATATGGTTAAAAAGCAAGAGTTATATGATAAATTCCAAATTGCTTTAGAAAACTTGAAAAACTCTGAAAAACAGCTTTTAAAGGTAACAGAAACGAAAAAAAACGCGGAAAACGAATTAAAGACATACAAAAAATTAAAAAACGATTACATTAATCTTGAAAAGCAAACTGAAACTATTAGGGATCATGATGAAGAGATAAAATCTTTAGAGAGCAGAAAAAAGGAGTTTACTCTCATTCAAACAGGAATTGAAAGATTAATCAAACGACAAAAAAGAGATGAATCCCTACTCGTAAGAGACACTGAGAATAAAAGAAAACAAAAAGAAGAAACAGCTAAACGAATTTCCAATCTTACAACAGATATCGATCATCGGAAGGCTTTCCAAATCTTACAACAGGAGGGAAGATTAGGAGAACGAATTCAACGAATTTCTCTTGAAAAATCATGGAAATTACCAACCGAACTCATTAAAGGTATCGAGCAAGAGCAACAAACTGCAAGAGCTGATCTCCAAGAATTATTAATTGAAAAATCCAAGATAAATATCGATTCTTTTCGATTATCGGAAATTCAAGACAAAGAAAACCAATTGCTAGAGGAAATAGAAAGGTTAAATAAACGATTGATCGATCTAAAGAAATCTTGCGATGATGAAATCCTTGAACAGAAATCTAAATTAGAGTTAATTGAATTTACTTCTGAAGCTCAAAACCAGTTAGATACGTTAAAAAATTCTCAAAACACCAACGAACAGATTAAAAAAGAATATTCAAGAGCAAAGCAAAATCTAGAATCAATAATCGATCCTACAAGTAAAATAAATACGCTAGAGAGTCAAATTCAGACATTAAAAGAAGAAATAATCAGCCATAAGAAAGGACTTAAAGAATATCCTCCGTTTTTAAAAGAGTTTGAACGCTTAAAATCTGAAATAAACGAAAAAAAGGATAGAGCTGAAAAATTACAGATTCATTGTGTTCGTATGGATCAAGATATGCAGAATCTGAAATCTAATATTTTAACTCTACAAAAATTAGAACCAGAAATAAAAGCTCTCGAAAAAAAGGTGAGCGAACATATTCAAGAAGAAAACATCCTGAATAAACTTAGAAATGAGGTGTTTCACATTAGAGGTGCTCCTTTCTATGCAATTAATAGAATTCTTCCTTACTTGGGACGGAGAGCTTCAATAATTTTATCAGATTTAACAAACCGACGGTTATCTAGTGTTCAATTAGAAAGAATTGATAAGGGAAAACAAGGGTTGGGATTTAAAATTAATATTCAGACTCCTCAAGGTCCCCGTGATATTTCTACATTTTCTGGGGGTGAACGAACTCAAATTAATGCTGCTCTGAGACTTGCGATAAGTGAAGAGCTGTCCTCATTTGGTAGTGATACTAATCTCGATTCAGAAACAAAGAAAACTTTGTTCATCGATGAAGGAGATTTGGGATCTCTTGATACAATAGAAGCTCAACAAGCATTTGTTAAGAAGCTCTTTGAATTAACTAATAAATTCAAGATCATTTTAATAACCCACATCAATGAGATTGCAGACCAATTTCCACACTCGATCCAAATAACACGTGATATTTCTGGACGTTCTATGAAAAGTACTGTGAGTGATACTCTGTGATTTCTAATTTCATTGAAAAGATCAAATCTAAATCATCAGATAAAGACCAGATAATATTTCAAAAAACAATACCTGCAAAAGAACCCAAGTTTGGATCTCTAACATTCCAATTGGCTCCAGAACTTGAGCAATGGTTAAAAGAGAACGAATGGAACCTTTATTCACATCAAGCAGAGGCTCTAAATCTAATTAGTGAAGGGAAAAATGTGGTTGTCACTACAGCAACTGCATCAGGAAAAACATTGATTTTTTCTTTAGCGGTTGCTCAGGCAGTCACTCACAGAGTAAATACTACTGCACTTTTTTTATATCCTATGAAAGCTCTAGCTAATGATCAACTCTCCAAAATGGAAGAATTAAATACCGTGCTAGGGGGAAGATTAAGACCGTTTATTTATGATGGAGATACACCCTCTGAACGACGCCCAGCAATTCGTAACACTGCTAGAATCATTATTTCTAATCCATATGCTTTTCATCGTTATTTGGATTGGCATTCGAAATGGGAGCGATTTTTTCGGAACCTCCGTTTTATTATCATTGATGAGGCCCATACCTATAGAGGAGTTTTTGGTTCAAATGTAGCACAGCTTATTCGTCGATTAAGACGGATCTGTGATTTCTATCGTTCAAATCCGCAATTTATTCTCTCTTCGGCCACAATAAACAATCCAAAAGACTTCACAGAGAAACTAATAGGTACTCCAATTAATGTTGTCACGAATGATGGTTCAGAACAAGGTTCAAAAGAACTATTAATCTGGAATCCTCCCTATGTTGATCAATTTGAATTGGAACGTAGATCACCTCATCAAGAAACTCGAGATTTACTTTTCAGCCATTTAAAAGAGCACTATCAGACTCTTTGTTTTACACTTTCACGGAAAATGTCGGAAATCATTGCAGTCTGGGCACGTCAAGATCTCGAAGGACATGAACTAGACCCTGAACAAATAATGGCTTATCGAGCAGGTTATCGGCCCTTGGAACGAAGGAGAATCGAGAATCAATTGAGAAATCGGGAGTTAGCTGCAGTTGTTAGTACAAACGCTCTTGAAGTTGGAATTGATATTGGAAATCTTGACGCTGTGATTTTAAGTGGGTTCCCAGGAACCGTAATTTCTACTTGGCAGCAAATTGGCCGAGTTGGAAGAACCACTCGTCCTTCTCTTGCTACTCTTATTCTCTTTGAAGATGCTTATCAACAGTTCTTAGGTCGTCATCCCGAATATTTTCTAGATAAGACACCAGAGAACGCTATAATTAATCTAGCAAATCCATACATAATAAAAGGTCATATCTTATGTGCAGCGGCAGAATTACCAATTAAAAAAGCCGAAATAAGTAAAATATGGGGAGATATTGGGTTGAAATCGGTCAAGGATCTGCTAAAACAAGATCTAGTTAAATTAATTCCCGCAGGTATAGTTCTAAAGTCAATAAAACACCCTTCACAACAAGTCAGTTTAAATTCAGCTTTTTCAGATTCTATTGAAATTATAGTAAAAGGCAAGCTGTTAGAAACAATGACAACAGCTCAAGCATATCGTGAAGCTCATGAAGGAGCCATTTTAATTCACCAAGGGGAGAAATATCTTGTAGAATCTATTGACTGGGAGAATAGGAAGGCATTTGCCTCTCTTCATGATGTTGATTACTATACTGATGCAATTTCCACAAGTGAAGTTGAAATTCTCTCACAGGAGAGAGAAAAGGACCAAGGTTATCCTTTGGTATATGGGGAGGTTAAGGTAACAGAATACTATTTCTCATATAGAAAAAAGACCTATGATGAAGTTCTTGATATTTTACCACTTGATCTACCCCCATTGGAGTTTAAAACAAAAGCGGTGTGGATTCAAATACCATCTACCATAGTGGATTCAATAAAGGCTGAGAAAAAAGATCTTTCAGGAGGGATCCACGCATTAGAACACGCAACAATTGCATTATCCCCTTTATTTGCTTTATGCGATCGTTGGGACATTGGAGGTACATCTTATCCGAATTATCCAGATGATGGAACCTCAAAGATTTTCATTTATGATGGGTTTCCAGGGGGAATTGGAATTGCCGAGAAATTATTTGAAAAGTGGGATATCCTTTTATCAAATGTGTTACAATTAATACAGGAATGCCCATGTAAGGAGGGGTGTCCATCATGTATTCAATCACCTAAATGTGGTAATGATAATATTCCTTTAAGCAAAGAAGTGTCTTTACAACTTTTAAAGACATTAAAATCGCTTTTAATGGAAACCTGACTAGTCTAAGGAAAACTTAAACTGGTCTATTGTGGTTCAAAATCGATAGTTCTACCACAATTACTACAGAACTTCGCTTCCATGGGCATTGGGGATCCACACTGAATACAATATTTATATAATGGAACCTGCGGTTTTGCTGTGAATTCCTGTGATGGTTTAATACGATAAGAGAAGGGGTCATATCGTTTCCGTTCATTTCGACGAATAAGATAAATAATCCCAACGGTTACTCCTAGGGAAAAGACAACGATGAGAATTACAAGAGGCATATCGATTAAACTGGGATTTGAGATCTGAAAAAACACTGGTTCAAGTATCGAATTCCCTTGTGTGTCTCGAATAAAGAAAAGAAGAATAAAATATTCCCCCTTGATCTTTACTTCGAGATCTTCCTCATCTGGTAGTGGAATAGGGAGATCGGGAACGGTAAAAATACCTGAATGTATACTACTATCTGAAATAGAGGGGTAAAGAGTAAAGGTGTCAAAAACAACGCGATCAGCAGCAAAAAGATAGTAATGGAGAAGTTGGTAGTAGACTTCAAAGTCTTCTGAGTTTGAGTCTTCTAGTTTCAGGGAAATCTCGATTTCCTCAGAAGCTTTCCATTTGGGTAAATCTTGGAATGTTAATAACTCTTGATGATCTTCAACTGATAGATCGTCTATATAGCTTTGAGATGCTAGGATTTCTGGTTCGTCATCAGGAATATAGAAAAATTCACGTACTGCGTTTAATAAAATAGCTTGATTTTGTTCATTCTTCCACCACACTTGAACTTCATACGAGTAATATCCTGTGTGTAGGTTATTTGGTATCAGCCAACTTGCTGATTTAGACTCCAATGTATCATTAGCAAGGGAAATTTCACTTGTGTAACTAGTAGTATATATTTTGGAATCCAAGGGTGGAATTAAAACGTCAAGGGAATCCTCATACTGACTAGATATGATTAGATTGGCTGAAACATTTAATGAGCTGGTATGTGTCACTGTTACTTCTAATCCTTCATCTATAAGGAGACCTGACTCCTCCCACCAAGAGGGTACCGATATGTTTGAAGATGACAAAGTCACAACTTCAATTTCCTCAATAAGGGGAACTTGAGTAGTAGGGAGGAGAAGACTTAGATTAATATTCAATTCTCCAGGAATGGTTCCAGCCAGACCTAGTCTCATATTAGTTCCTTCAACACCTTCTATAGAGAAATTAAGATAAGAAAAACCAAGTGTGTTATTATACGGAATAGCAATATCATGGATTATGGACCCATTAGCAAATTCAATTGTGAGAAAAAAATTCTGAAAAGACGAGGGATAAAGTGCAATCTCCAGTGCATTAGAATTCGTATCTAGATGAGCATTGAATGTAACCTGAGGAGGAGACAACCAATCCAAAATATTGGAAACGAAAATCTGCCCAGACGTGCTTCGTAGGTAGGAGGGAGAAATCCATTCTTCACTACCGAGAATTAGTATTTTTCCTTTACCATCTGGTTCCAAACCAGCTAAAACAAGTTGTGTGTCTAATTGAGCGTAATGTGAAAGTGAAGCATCAGAAATATTCCCGTAAAAAGCCGTTCCTCCTAGTCTTGGAAGATCATCGACTCCAGTAAAGAATGGATTTTCATTATTTTTTATTAAATCGGTCATTGTCCGATATTTTGAGACTGGGAATCGTTCTCGGCCATCATCAACGTAATTAACTAGTTCAGTCCTATCAGAGAGATTAATAGGTAAATTTAACCCATCTACTAATTTTTCGTATGGATCAAGATTGAAGTACGGAAGAAATGATGTCACCAGAAGAATAGATCCATTTTTTTCATGAAAATCTATAATAAATTCAATCTCTCGATATGTTAAGGGATCTTCAAGGTCTGTCAGGACTAATATTCCATTTTGTGAAAGATTTGCATCAAAAATTGGAGAATTATAATCTACTATATCATATTGATAACTCGAACTTTGTAGTATCTGATTCAAAGAATGGTAATTTAAGAAGTATGAATCATCAATCCCTGTATGGTAAGTGTCCCAGTAAATTTTCTCCTTTGGTAATTGTACCTCGAAAGTAATCGGCAATTGATAGCTTTGAATTCCAAAGGTATAACTGAGATACCCCTCATAGGAGGCCAGGGGAACATTATAAGGAATATCGAGTTTAAGTATTCTTTCAAAATATGCTGCGGAAGAGAAAGTGGCTGGAGTAGTATTGAAATCAATGAAGGGAATTAAATCCTCACTTATCTCCCAAGAGATTGTTCCACCTGTGCCAGTTACAAATGGAATACTAATTTCCACATGATCACCTGGAAAGGAAATAGGTTGAAAAAACTCGATTCCATCCTCATACGCCCTTGGAATCGAAGAAATTATTTCATATCCAGAGCTGATTTGCGAATTCCTTAGTTTTTCTGCTGCTGAACCTACATTTATAAGGCCACTTCCTTGGGTGTATATCGTTTCACCATCACCTAAATCTGAAGCGGATTCTTGTAAGGCTGCACGAATAGCGTAAGGTGATGCATCAGGAAATTGATCCAATAGTAATGCTACGGCTCCACTTACAACTGGAGTTGCCATCGATGTACCTGACAATATAATATAATCCGAAATAGAAACGTCAACGAGTGCGTTGTATGCTAAGTCCATCACACCCCCTGATGCAAGTGGACCAACAATTTGGTATCCAGGAGCAATAATGTCAGGATCAGGTCGGAAATCATAAGTCGGTCCTTGGCTTGAAAAATATACTACATTGTTGCTCCCATTTGACGCGCCTACTGTTAATGATTTTTTTGCGGAAGCAGGTGTATTAATCGTCATGAAAGGAATGGAACCATCAGCTTCATTCCCTGCGGCTGTTACAACTGTAATTCCATGATCAACAACAGTATTTACTGCTTGTGCAAGAATATCCTCGGACTCCCATGGAGAAGTAAGACCAAATCCCAGTGAAATTGAAACCACATTAACATTTTGTTCCACAGCTTCATCTAAGGCCGCAATAACGGCCGAACTGGAAGAACTCCCAAACATATCAGCTACCTTGAGATTTACTACTTCGGAGCCCGGAGCAATTCCGGGGAAAGAACCTCCACCTGCGGCAATACCAGCAACATGAGTCCCATGACCGTGAAGATCATATATCCCCTCTTCAGAAGAATATCCATATTCTGGTAATATAAATGACTCTTGATAACCGATGTTAGCAAAAGCAGAGTGGCTATCATCTAATCCTGAATCAAGCACAGCAATTTTCACACCACTACCATCATATCCTGCACTTGTTAATGGTAAACTATTAATGATATCCCTTGGTAATACATAATTTTGCTGCCCAACTTGAATCTTCTTCAGTGTTAACTCTTCTACAGAGGGTAAGACATTTTTAAGTTTAGAGGCTTGTAAATAGGGAGTAATTTTCCCGAAATCTTTTTTCAATACAGTAAGCTCGGTTTCTGTTAGGGAAATCATACCGACCAGTACATTTTCAAAAAATCTTGGAACTCCATACCCATTCTGGTCAAAAAGCTTCTCGAAATAATCTTTCTCTCCTTTCTGATACGAAAATAAGTATGGTGTACGACTTTTAACACTTGAAGGAATGCCTATCGAGTGATTCTCTAAATTTTCAGGTTTTTCATCGTCTAATGTAACTAGTAGATTCGGAAATGATATTAAGAAAATTAGAAGTACGTTACTTGTAAAAAAAATGATTTTCTGACTTAATATATTCAATAAAATGCCTCAATGTCTTTTTTGATATTCTAGGAATAGTTAGACTTTGATATTTCTTAATAACCGTACAGAGAACTGCTATGTAAAAACGCTTGCTAGGGAAATTCTGAATTTTATATTAAAAAATAGTCAAAGCTGCAAGAGAGTCTTCATGATTTTTGAATGAATATGGAGACGAAGAGTAGAAGATCGAGAAAATACGCTATATTTCATAAAAAGTAAAAAGGATCAAAAAAAAGCTTTCTTAGTAAATTTGATCTTTTAATTCCTTCATACCCTCTTGTAACTGCTTCGCAGCATTTTCTTTTCTACGTTGGTACTCCTCTTCAATTTGTACCTGTCTTTCTCTCTCATTTCTGACAATTTTCAGTTGATCCTCGAGGGTAATATCTGCTTTCTTATATTTTTGATCCTCTACCGAACGTTTCAACCTTTTAACTATTTCCTGAAAGTTTGTATTACTCATTTGAGAGGAATCCTAATATACTAATCCTCGGAACAATTTCCGTAGTTTTTGGGAATGATACTCGTCTACTCGCTTATGTGAATTTCTCTTCTTATAAGGATTATTACTAAGGATAAAAATAGACTTAAATCGATATGGCATTTAGAGTAATCTATCGTTTGGGCGATTGACGAACTCTACGTGTTCTTTTCTCAACTATATTATCTCTATATATCCCTTTTCCAAAAAATGAATCGGATGGAATTAATTCACTGGGATAAATTTCCCTTGTTTTCTCAGAAAGGTATTCCTTAAGATTAGAGGGTAATTCCGAGACAATTTCATCTTTAACTTCTTCTGGATCGATTCCTATCTTATAGATCCGTTTAAAAAATTGATTGATGTTGTTTATATCGATTTCAAGCATTTTTACAGCTCTATCTATGCGAATTCGTACTGGCGTGTTAACAAATGACTTAGTATTGTATTCTACCGATTGGGAAACATCCATTGTGAAAAGTTTTCCAGAATGGGTTTGAATCATAAGATTGTGCTCAGAATAATCGCCGTGGATCATCCGACTCTTTAAAAATATTTGAGCAATGATATCGATAGCTGAATGAAGGATTTCTTCTGGATCGAAAGATGATAGATCTACGTTCCGGATGAGAGGCGCGGGGATCATAGGTGAAGAGGGACTTTCGGGAATAAAGTCCATTACAACAATATTTTGTAAAAGACTACGTGGTTTTGGCACAGAGGTGAAATTTTTCATCGCATGTAAGTTCCAATACTCTTGTTTTGCTGCAATCATCGCCATATCACTAGGTAAAAGGTGGATTGTTCCCCGTAATCGTTTCTTGATTGTACTAGTGTAATACCGAAATACTTTAGCGCATACCAGATCTCCTGTTATATCTTCTGCCAATAAAACTGTAGCCTCTTTTCCCCCTCCGATAATAGAAAATATTTGCTTCACTTTTCGTGTTTCAAGGAGTTGCTTTTTTGCCTCAGAAATGCGAACTTCAGCAGGAAGAACTTTGGCTTCACGCTTTTTACGATGATCTTCTCTTCCAGGAGCAATTTTTCCATATCTTTCGAATCCAATTCTTTGATTATGATTTGTACTCATATTAACTACCTCCTGGTGATAATTTAATCCGTAACATTTAGGACAGCTGACAGGATTATTTGAAAATGCTTGTTTAAAGGCAATTTTTCCTTCAATTTAATTTTTCACCATGAATATCTGCTTTTATATAGCAATTTCCATGTATTGAAACAGAATTTAAAAATCTTCCTATTAAATTAGTTCTATAATTGATAGATGGAGTATCCACTTAATAAAGGAGATCTTACTGTCACATATGGTATATTAAGCATATCCAACTCTTCTAATGTATAATTTCAATGATACCTGTATGGGTTCAAACTGAACCCTCTTTCCAAAGGAAAATGAAAGGCCAATTTGAAAGGAAATTCTCTATATAGAGAGGCAAACAAAAAGAGATTTCTTGAGATATGTGAGTTTATTCACTCAACCCAAGATACCCGTGACTTGCGTGCAAGTAGACCCAATCAAACAGACATTCATCTTCATAGTTTTGTTTAACATTGCACCAATTCACCTCGGGTAATTAATTGTCACAAATAAGACGCTATAATTATCTTTTAAACTAAAAAGTATATTACATGCGAAATAATCTTACAAAATCTCTGTTATAAAGTCTTTTGCTTCGGCCATTCGATTGTATTGAGAAAATCTTCTAGTGTGGTCAATACATTCCATGCAATTTCCTGTCTCATCAACAAACGCGATGGATTGCTTTCAAGTTTCAACTCAATAGCGGTATTTTTGACTGAAGTATCGATTGCCAAGAAGATTTCTCCCGCTCTTTTTCGAGTCCGCCGGCCTTGGAATTCCGTAGGTAACATACCAGTTTCTGCAATTCCAATATCTGAATTTGAATACTGACGAACCTTTTGTGCAAGGGAGTGAGCAGATTGAGGTGATACTGTACCAGGGCCATTATGAGTCAATAGATCAAGGGAAACTCCTAGCTTAATTTTCATTTCTGATGTATATGGGGTAATTCCAAGAACAAAAAAATCAGATGCACCTTTTTTACCCGTTAGAAGATCACTTATTAATCCACATGTAGTTAGTTCAACAGTTGATATAGTTCTACCCGATTCAACAAGTAAAGGTATTACAGTTTGTTGAGCATATTGGTGTAGTAAGTAGTATCCTTCCCCAATGAGTAATTCATCATCTTTTTGGGAATCTTTTACGGAAAGCCTTAGGCTGTCTAAGTATGTTCCATCAGTAATTCGTAACACCTCTTTTCTAAGAATAAATGTTTCTTCTCCCGATATTCATTGAGAATTCGAGTAGCGATATTCTTGTTAGTAATATTATTTTTAATGAATTTTTGGGTGATTTGTATGCATTTGTTTAGATCTACTCCACGTTCAAGCATTATTCCTACGAATATCTGTATAATCATTTGCGTTACTAAGATGGATTGATTTTTCGAATAAAGCTTAGCATTCTGAATGAAATCAAGTATTTGAGGGGGTAAGGAAGGGATTTTTACCGACTGATCGAGTGATAACTGATTTCGTACTTTTGTAGCGCTCTCAAACTGATATTTTTTTTCTAGGGGGACAAAAGAAACCTTCTTTGTCTCTCTTATCACTTTTTGTGATTCATGGGAAAGTGATTGAAGATAGGAACGAAAATCCTCGTTACTAACAACATCTTCTCTACCCGCAACGATGTAATTGGTTTGGAAAATCGCAGGAAGGATTTCACTTAATGTTTTAGAATAATATATCCCTTGGAATAATTTATCGAATACATCTATACCCATAATATAGGTAATATTATTCATATTTCTGAAATACTTGTTAATGGCTTCAGTAAGATCAATATATCGTCCACTATTTGAGATACCAATCATCCATGGTAAATTAAGAGACTTTAAGGATAATAAACTTTCTAACATCTCAACACGTAGACCTAATAACGAGTGGATAAATAAATCCGTCCCTTTTTCTACATGAGACAATGATAAAAGAATCAAAAGCGCTGTTTTAGCATGTGGATATTGCTTTTGATGAAGAGATAGAGACTCACAAATCAATTCAAAATGTGAAAGGAGCGGAGGATCAAAAGAACCTTGGATGACAAGGAGGTTATCAAAAATTTTGGTACCATAAAAATCTCTAATTATGTTGATAAGAGGCCCTTGTTTCTGGAAATCGAGTATAAGTTTTTGAGCTACCCACTCTATTCTTATAGCCGATTTTAGATACTCTTCCATGAATATTCTCCACGTGAAGATAAAAAAACCTAATAATAAATCATATGATCTTTCACGATTTCCCTGTAAAAATCTTCGTGTATTTCGCTCTGATATACACCCAAACATTTTTTCTCTTATCTTAAATCTCGTTAATTGCTATCTAAACGGGAAGTGTCCATAAATGATTGAAGAAACAGAATTCCTAGATTTGTTTATTCCAGGACCAGTCAATGTATCCAAAAAAAGTCGTGAAATGATGACTTATCCGATGATTGCTCATCGAAGTAATACTATGGGTGATTTACACAATGATATCGCAAATTACCTACAAAAAATGCTCTTTACTAATAATCAGATAATTCTCTCCACTTCTTCCTCAACAGGATTAATGGAAGCGGCGGTTCGCAATTGTGTAAATAAGAATCCAGTTCTAAATGTAGTCAATGGTGCATTTGCAGAGAGGTGGAATAAGATTGCTTCTGCAAATGGCAAGAAAACTGATATAATTCAAATTGACTGGGGAAAGGCTGTAACTGCCAAACAATTACAGGAAAAGCTTGAGACCAATACCTACGACGCAGTGTGTATAACACAAAATGAAACATCAACTGGTGTTGCTACACCTCTCAAAGATTTATATAAAACCGTGAAAAATAATAATTGCCTACTTTTAGTAGATGCTGTGTCTGGAGCTGGTGGATTAGAAGCCCGAATTGATGATTGGGAAATTGATGTCTACTTATTTGGACTTCAAAAATGTATGGCTCTATCCCCTGGCTTAGCTGTTGCTTCTGTTTCCGATACAGCATTAGAGATGGCTAGAAAAACTCCAAATCGAGGATTATACTTTGATTTCTTAGATCTCAAAAAATATCATGATCGAGGAATGCAGCCAGCAACTCCCGTCATTCCGATTTACTATCAACTTCAATACAAGCTCCACCAAATCATTGATGAAGAAGGAATTGAAAATCGGTGGAGACGACATCAACAAATGGCAGATTATACCCGAAATTGGGCAAAAACTAAAAAATTATCATTATTCGCAGACGAAGCAGTAGCTTCAAATACGGTTACCTGTATAAACAGCAAAGGTATTGATGTAGCGAAGCTCAAAGCAGATCTCATGGAAAAAGGCTATTTCTTTGCAACAGGATACGGAAAATTCAAGGAAACTAATTTTCGTATTGCTCATATGGGAGATCGTACATTAGAGGAAATGAAGACCTATTTAACCACAATTGATGACTTAACGAGTTAAATATGAGAAAATTTATAAAAAATTTGAGTATTGAATCTACTAATGGATCTTTAAGTACTTTAGAGGCCCCAAGAATACTTCATATCTGACCGTCAGAATCCGCAGATATTATAAAGGCTTAAATTTTGATGACATATACTACATATCAGAAATGAGATTAATGTCGGACAGTAGCAGCAGTGGCTGAAATATTTGATGCTATTATACTTGGGAAAGTAAATCCATTCAGGTCGACAAGTATTGGAGATCCATGGCAATCGGATGTAATTGATGTACCTGAGTACAATGGTAAAGCGACTCGTATTGTACTAGAAACTTTAGATGAAGTACGCTCCACAGGCCGATCTGGTATGTGCATGATTCTAGGGGATGCTGGAGTAGGTAAAACGCATGTTCTTGCACGCTTACGCCGTATTGCTGAGGAAAATAAATACTTATTTGTAAGTGTACGACCTCTGGGGGATTTAACTAGAATATACGGTCATATTCTTCAAGAACTGATGATATCTCTAAGAAAAAAGGATCCAGAGGATGAATTTAGTCCTTTGGAACGCTTTATTGGCGATGTTATTTCTCGTGCATTAAGTGATGGTCTACCAGACAATCCTTCTGCACAACATTTAGCTGCCAGTTTCGACCAAGATCCAATGAAAATCTTTACCTATAAACCCGAACGATTCTATTCCTCAAACTTGAGGAAAATGGCAATTAATTATCTGGCTTCTTCCGCTCCAGATATCGATATCCAATTTTTGGAAGTTCTATTTCATGTTCTGAACCCTACCATGCGATCAACGGCCTTTAAATGGTTATCTGGGATCGAAGTCTCTCAAAAAGATTTGAATAGGTTGGAAGTCCCTCATTCTATTAGCTCCGAGAATCGGGCACTATCTATTATCCAAACAATAGCATCACTTGCCCAAAAACCCATTTTACTGTCATTTGACCAATTGGAGTCGATATATATACGTTTTAAGCGTGATAGTGGCATTCAGCTCCTATTCGATTCATTAACAAACCTGTACAATCAATGTCGACATCTTCTTGTTCTTGCTATGTGCCAATCCCTTGTTTGGAATGAATCCATTACCAAAGAAGTTCCAGAATATGCACGTCAGCGGATCGATTACATTACACGGTTAGAACGGTTATCACACAAAAATGCTGTTGCTTTAGTTAAAGCACGGTTTGATACCATGTTCTTAGATTCGGGAATAATTCCTCCGTATGCTACCTACCCGTTTAAAGATGATTATATTGCTAAGATTGCGGATAAAACTGATGGCAATCCACGATTATTCCTTCGGCACTTAAGGGATCGATTAAACGAGTTTAAAGATCAGGGACAAATTCGAGAATTATCTACGATAGATGTTATGGACTCTGAAACTCAGAAAGAAGCTGTCGCTGGAGTACCCCCTATGACTCCAGATGAAGTTGTATCGACGGTTTCTTCATCCTTATCGAAAGATAGTGCTGATGCTTTGCTATTTCTGTCAGAAGAAGAAAAAGAAGCTCTGGCAGAGCTGATTCCTGATCCAAAAAGGATATTAGTTGAACCTGCTCCTATAGCTGCAAGAGCTGAAAACGCATTAAGTGCTTTAGATGATATAGCCTCATCAAAACCTTCTTCATCCCCACCATCGGAAATAATATCCTTTCTGGAATCAAAATGGGCAAAATATGCACAAGAATTTGAAATGGAAATTTTTGCTTTTCCTCACCCAGTCAGGAGAGATTTCTGTAAGGGAGTCCTATATGAAATCTTAAACTCAGCTATTGAAAAAAGACGCCCCATCTATGGTGTCAACGTACTTAATGTTCGTATTGACCGAAATCTGGTTGAGAAAGATACAAAAGGATTAGATCTTGTATTTACGTATCAAACTCCTCGTGGTCCTACATCTGTGGGAATTGAAATCAACAATAGCGAACATGGGTCAACTGTATTTCAGAGTCTTCGTCGATTGAAGAAGTTAGTGAAAGGAAATATTCGTTATGCATTTATTCTTAGAGATGAAGAATTATCGCTTCAAAGAACAGCTACCAAATCTCTAGATTTAGCTGAATCTCTTACCGACTATGGTGGATTGTACTACATTGATTTTCTTTCAAATCAAGCATTGCTTGCCACAAAGAAGCTGCTAGATCTGGCTTCTGCAGGTGATCTGGTCCTGGGGTCACAGACGGTAAGTAGAAATCAAGCCTTATCCTTTATCTTCGAGGAAATTCTGGGTAGGATTACCATTTTCCAAACAGTATTTGCTCATTTGCAATCTTCTCAAGAACCTAGTAGCCGTAGAACAGGTTATACCTCCGAATCATCCGAAGCCGTTGAAGCTATTGTCACTATTCTGAAATTCAACCCCGCTATGACAACTGATCGCTTATGTATGTTACTAAATCGTAACGAAAGAGATTTAGTACCCATCCTGAAAATGTTAGCAATTCGAGGGTTGATTTCATTTGACGGCAAGAATATAACCTTGCTATAGATATTAAAAAAGTGAAGTATCAGTGATCCCAAGGTTTAAATGCAAATTTCTGTGGAAACTTTTTTCGCTCCATGAATACTTGTCCTTTTTCTGTAATCTGTGACAAAAAGGTAAGTTCAGCTTGGATTTCTTGTGTATCTCTTCCATTGATTGACGTTATTTCGTCGATTGATTTAAAATCGCCAGTTAAACTTTTAACCAACTTTTCAAGTCCATGGAGATAATTATTTTGAAATCCCGACGAATCTTGATTGGAATCGGTAGATAGCTGCAAGATTTTCCATTTACCACTGGACTCAACCACTTTTCCATAGGAGGTCAGATAAGCCAACATTTTCAGTACTTCAAAGGCATCAGGACTGCAAGATCCAATCGTTCGAGCGATTTGAAAAGAAGATAGACCCTTATCAATTCCATCAAAGGCTTCTATGACACGTGGCATCCACTTATATGGAAACTTGCTCTCATCAATCTTCATAAATTACTCTCCACACTGTACTATGGTATTCAAAGGATAACTGGACATTTTAAGGTCTGGTTATTAGATCTTTTTTAGATTTTTCAGATTCCTCCTGAATATAAAAGGAACGCCAATCTTTATTGTCTAGTGTGTTAGGTCTACAATGAATAGATATTTAAACTAGTAAACTCTTCATCCATTGATTAATATGCGTGACCGTCGTATTGATACACTAACTCTGACATCACACTCCCCCTCAGAGAGAACATGGTCTATTCAAAGTACATTATTGGTCCTTACTATCTTAGTGGTAGCTCTAGCTCTATTTTTAATAGTGGTAGACTTTCTTGGTTGAAGATAGTCAATCAGGTGTAATTGGTCGATATCCCTCTAAGTCGAGGGTGACATATCGATAACCTATTTTTTTCAGTTCTTTCACGATTAACGGAATATCTTTTGATAAAACATCTTTAATCGACTCAGGTGCTAACTCAATACGCGCAAGATTCCCATGATCACGGATTCGAAGTTGAGAGGACAAATTTAAGGTTCTAAGGAAAGTTTCTGCTTTTTCAACCCTTGATAAATTGGTAACCGAGATTTCTTCCCCATAGGGAATTCGAGATGCTAGACAGGCCATCGCAGGCTTCTTCGCCACGGACAATTTATAAAAATCTGCAATTTCGCGAACCTCTATTTTGGTAAGCCCTCCCTGACGTAATGGACTGTATACGGATAAATCTTCGAGAGCTTTCAATCCTGGTCTATGTCCATCGGTATCGGAGGCATTAGTTCCATCAATAACAATTTCATATCCTTCTCGCATCGCTAAATCATGTAATTGTGAAAAAATTAATTTCTTACAATGGTAACATCTATCGGAAGGATTTTCCCAAAAAACATGTTCTTTATCCACTTCTACATTCATCGTTTCATGCGGAATATCTAATTGAATTGCGATCTCCTTTGCTTCATCTATCTCTTGTCGTGAAATCCATTCAGAAGTAACCGTGACGAGTTTTATGTTGTTGCAGACATTTTTCAATATTCTAGCAACTACAGTACTATCTACTCCTCCAGAGAAAGCAACAAGTACTGGTTTGCCAACAACAGGAGAAATAGCTTGTGTAATCTTGTATTTTAAAGCATTAGTTAGCATAATTCTAGTATCCTTTGAACTTCAATTTATTCTAGCACCTGAGACGACTTGAGCAGAATATACAACTCCTCCAGCTTGTTCAATCGCATGTTTTACCTCCGTCTCTTTTCCTGGGCAGAATGCGATCATACATCCTCCATTCCCACTCCCTGTTATTTTGCATCCCAACGCGCCAGCATCTTTAGCCGCCTGAATCATTTTCTCAATCTTAGGGGTGCTAATGTTAAGATAATCCCTGAGTGACCAATGATGAGCATCTATCAGATTGCCTATCAGCTGCTGATTGAAATTCTTTTTATTTTTCTCAAATTCTGAATAAGCGGTTTTTGTAATCTTAAAGTTCTCTACTGCAGCCGATAAGCAGGATCTTGCATACAGATTAGTTATTTCATCTGGAGCAAACTTTGAACTATTAATATCCAGGATACTACCTAGTTGAAGTTCCTGAAGCCCATCATTCACCCCTCGCTTGATCATTGCTAACGTACTTAAAGTATTCTTTTTCTCCTGCGAATCACCAATCAATAAGCCGGGAATAGAATCTAGAAGGCGTGTGCACCTAATGGGATTAAATTCTTCATAATTTACGAAGCCGTGAGCAATTGCCATGTGATCCTGCATACCTCCTGGCTCATTAAATTCTACTACCTCTGCCTGATGAGCTAACTTGGTCAGTTCCATTGGAGTCAATGAATGTTCGAATAGCTCAGATAAGAATTTAAGCCATACTACAACCAAAGCACTGGAAGATGACAATCCTGCCTGTATTGGAATCTCACTTTGTATTTGAGCATTAATACCAACTTTGTGTGGGACTATTTCTTCTCGTTGTAGAACTCGGACGCCTGATTGAAGATAGGCACGATCTGGGAGAGAGGTTTCCATTGTTGGAGTAAATGATTCCACATATCCTAAATCATCTAGTAGAATTGAAATATTTGAACCGTGAGCTTTTTGACCACTTACTTCGATATGCAAATCAATAGCTGCTGGTATTACTGGTAAACCTAAATAATCCTGATGTTCTCCAAAAAAGACAATTCTACCTGGTGCAGACGCTTTTAAAACCATTTTTCTTCAACTTAATGGCACTTAGAGGATCAATATCATGTATTTACCTTGTATTCCAGTGATATCTCCCTGATTAAGAAAGATATACTCAGGTTATAAGAAAGATTTTTCGAATTTTCACATTCTGATGAGAAGTTCTAGATTACCTGTACAACTACGATTCATCGATAATTGGTATTAGGGAGGATAATGTCGGAAAATTATTCTTAATTATCTTTTATGTCGAATCTTTTCAAGTAGAACGCAATTTATTCTCTTCTGTGAATTGTACGTGTGTCGTCAGTAGATTACTGATATATTATACGATATTATAAATAAGAAATCAGTAAATTATCTGAAGTTAATCCTGTTTGTGAGAAATAGATCATGACGATGAACATATTAGCAGATAATCTCCAAGAGCTAACTGTTACAGTTTTTGAATCAGTTGGTTTTTCCACACATCATCCCGCATTAATCTTTAAACACCCTCTTGCCGATTCATGGTTGAGTCTAGTGGTGAAAATACCAAATACAACCGATTTTGTCGGGGTTGCCATTAAGGATTTTAAGCGGGTTGTCGGGATCAGGCAAATTCGTTGTGGGGAAGAACTCTTACTGAAATGCCCAGAAATCTCACGCTTAATTGTTGTTTCATCAATGGGATTTTCTACAGCCGCAAAAAAACTTGCTGAGCAATTAGATATCAGCCTCATCACAAAAAATGAACTGATTTCAATGTTAATTAATCGTATCGAGTTTTCATAATTTTGAATTGTAAATAGAAGCTAATGCTCCTTTGAGATTTGAGGAGTAATTGTCATAATTGCCTGTTGTAAATACTGAATCTGCTTTTCAGTATGAGCAAAGGATAAAGCACCAATACCATGCATGCCCGTAATGTGTCTATTTAACAAAGCTAATTGGGTCAAAGTTTCTTTTTTCTTGTCACTAAAATGAACTATATCAACAGGATCAGGTTTATCCAACAGTTTTGAAAGTGAATGGAGTGTAACAAGTGATTTGTGACCTGTAGCTAGATAAGAAAGCTGTTTTTCTTTAAAAAATTTGTTTAAATCAGTTATAAGAGAAGTGCCAAGCTTATTTACACGCTGGTACTGTTCTGCAGAAGTTTTTAGGATATTCAACATCTCTAATCCAGCGATCATGGAGAGAGGAAAGCTAGAAAATGTCCCTCCACCGATCCATACACGATCTGAAATAGTGGGATTTGCTTGTTCAACGATTTCATGTCTTCCCCCAATAGCACCAATAGGAAATCCACCTCCAATTATCTTTCCCATTGTCGTCAGGTCTGGTAGGACTCCTATTTCATTTTGGTACAATGAGTTGCAAAATCGATAACCAGTGATAATTTCATCAAAAATTAAAATGATATTTTGTTGTTCAGTTTCCTCTCGTAGCAATTTTAAAAAATCTCTCTCTACAGGAAATCCACCTCCGCCTCCGAGTACAGGTTCAACTATAACAGCTGCTAATTCTTCCTTGTGTTGGTTGATTGTTTCTACCGCGGTTTGGCTATTAATATCTATGGATATAACTCCAGCCTCCGTATCATCTAATATTCCACGGGTTTCTTTTCCTGTAAGAGGTGCTCGTACATCGTAAAATAATGTGTCTGCAGCCCCATGCCAACCAAATTTTGCTTTTGCTACTTTTTTCTTTCCCGTAAACGCTCGAGCTAGTCGAGTAGCATACATAGCTGCTTCCGTACCACTTGTACAAAATCTTACGTGCTCTAAACTTTTATTATCATTAATGAGTCTTTCAGCCATTAGAACTTGGTGTTCCAGTACAGTCCCTAGATGCCAAGAATTCATGAGCTGGGCTTCGACTTTTTTCTGAATAGTGGGATTAGAATATCCAGTAATCATTGCGTAGTGGGCTCCCCAGTAATCATCATAGGTATTATTATCAATATCCGTTACAGTTGCCCCATATCCTTTTTGTATGAATGGAGGATATGCTCCGATGAGAGGAAGATTCAAATTCCGTATATTATGAGAAACTCCTCCTGCAAGAACTTTATTCGACCGATCCCACATAGCTTTTGAGTTGGGGTGCGAAGTAATATATTTAGTCAATTCTTCCTGTAAAAACATATGATAGACACCTACTTCAAGTGAATCTATAAGACTATGATGTTATAATCGAATATTATTTCATTGATTAAAAAGAAATCCAGCAAGTATGATTTCATATCAATTTATACAAGAAGGTTAGTGGTTAAGAGCATTCCATGCTATTTCACAGGCTTCAGCTATATAATTTTCATCCATGTTAATCACCCCTTCAAAATGGAAGTTTAGTAAAGTGATGATTGGGACAAAAGCAAAAGATATAAGAAGTGGAATTGGGAGATCTTTGAAAATATGTTTTTTTATACCCCGTTGAAAGAGATTCTCGACATAAATATACAATTCAAAATCTTCCTGTTTGATGTTTTCCATCATTGGGGTCTTTTCAAATTTTTCACGGTAAATGAGGTAATCGGGGTGGTTAAGATTATATGAGAAGGAATTAATCCAGATAGATTTGAAGATCTGTTCCATATCCATCTTTTCGTGGATTCCTTGTAATGCACCATTACTCATGTTTGTTCTTATTTTTGTGTATAACTTAGTGAAAAGATCCTCTTTGTTTTTGAAATGGATGTAAATTGTAGCTGGAGAGATATTGGCTTGTTTAGCAATCTTTGAGATCGAAATACCCGTAAAACCTAGCTCTTTTACCAATTCAAGCGAGGAGTTGATGATAGCATTATATTTAGTTTGATCTTTAGGCCTCATTCTATACGAAAATCTCCTTTAAGTTAAATTCATGAGGATTAGTCCGAAATAGAAACATATATAAGTGAACGTTCATTCACTTAAAAATGAATCTATTTGGTGAATGAATGCTCATTCACTCAAAAGGGTGAAACAAATGAAATGGAAAAATTCTGAAAAAGACAATAATGAAAGTTTAAAAGACTCAGGAAAACTCCTGACTAAACGACTGATATACATTAGCCTACCAGCAATGTTGATCACAGCTACTTTCTTGATATTACTATTAGAACTATCTAGTTATCCTGGTACATTGGATGACACTCAATTAGGATTTAGTGCTGAAATAATTAAAGCACATTTTGCTATGATGAAATCTGAAGATATTTTCCTCTTCATTCTAGGAAATCTCCTGGATTATATGTTTCTGATCGCTTATGGTTGTTTTTTCTATAGTAGTGCAAGATATCTTTCTTGGAACTATCAACAAGGAAGTTTCCCTCTGAAAGTAGGGAAGATGATTGCATGGATTGGAGTTTTTAGTGCCATCTGTGATGCAGTAGAAAATGTATTCCTCCTTTCGATGACTGCTAATCCTGTGGGTTTTCCAAACTGGCTTGCTATAGCACATTCGACATTCGCACTTCTCAAATTCATTCTTATGTATCTGACTATAGGTTGGTTAATCTTCTCCTTCGTTTTAAACAAGATTCCCTCAACATCAAAGAGAATAAACTGTAAAGTTCCAACAGATCTTGTGAAATGAGGAATTCGTACTATTCTATAGAAAAAATGAAATTCAATGAAAATTGGTGAATAATAATGAATACAATTACTTCTCGCCTAATTAAAACTATTACATTTAGAGGTGTAAATTGCTACCTTATGAAAACCAAAGATGGTTATATCTTGGTTGATACTGGCTTTTCTAATCAACGTATCAATATTAAAAAAGCCCTTGATGGGGCGGGTGTCCAACCTGGGAAATTAACATTAATATTATTGACTCACGGAGATTTTGACCATTCAGGTAATTGTTCGTATCTCCGTGAGAAATATCAGAGCAAAATAGCTATGCATAAAGATGATTTAGGAATGGTTGAACATGGAGATCTCTTCTATTCCAGAAAAAGTCGTAATATACTCATTAGAATACTTGTTAAAATGATGTTACCATTATTCAGGATGAACTTGAAGAAAAGTAATCATTTTACCCCAGACATATATCTCGAGGAAGGGGATGATCTTTCTGAGTATGGATTTAGCGCTAAAGTTGTCCATCTTCCTGGACACTCCAAGGGATCTATTGGATTCCATACAACGGAGGGTAATCTGTTTAGTGGGGACTTACTCGAAAATAATGAAAAACAAGGGCCAGTTAGGGGCTCTCTGATGGACAATTCAGTGGATTTTGATGCTAGTATAGATAAACTGGAAAGTTTATCATTAAAGACAGTGTATCCTGGTCATGGTAACCCATTCCAAATGGAAGATTTCATAAAAAACTACCGATAATTCAATATCATAAAATTTCGTACTCTTAGAATAACCTTTGTAACCTAGAGAGGTTTCTCACCGACCAGACTTATCTATCCCAAAAAAAGAAGGATCCTTACATTACACGTTGGTTATACGACCGAAAACCAAAAAAACATCGTAAAATCGACGTTTGAAGACGTTGTAACCTTCAAATCTGACTTATCAACTATCAAACGAAGAAATTTTTACTTAGATTAATCCCTTTCGATGGAAGTCTACTAATTGGGAGTCGGCTTGAATCCAATCTTCCTCAGCATCTACAAATATCCTCGTTGCTCTTTGATTAACATCATCTATAATGGATTTAGTATCGATTTTTTCAAATTTATAGTTATGAATAATCATTTCTCCATTTATGATCACATTATCTACTTCATTTCCGTTCATTGAATACACAAGATTAGGTATGAAATTATAAAACGGTTTATAGATTTCTGGAGTCAAATTGACTTTCTTAAGATCAATTGTTATAATATCGGCTTGTTTTCCAACTTCTAAAGTCCCTACTTTCTTCTCTAATCCTAAATTATGACTCCCTAGAACTGATACAAGCTGTAGGGCCTCCCACGCTGGGATCGCTGTTGGATCTTGAATTAAAACTTTCGTTAGGAGACTGATTGTCCGTAACTCACGGATCATATTATGATTTCCCGGACCTGGTGCTTGATCTGTTCCAAGACTGGCAATTCCTCCCAGAGAACGATAATGTGATACTGGAGGGACAATCCCATCAATCATTGATATCGAGGAAGGACAACCAACCATACCTACATCATTGTTTACTAGTAATTCGCGCTCTTGAGATGTCGTATCGTGAATATGAACAGCGATTAAATGTGAATCAAGCAAGTCATGTGACTTGAGTACTTTTACTGTTGTCTTATCCTTCCCAAACCGACCTTGGATTTGTAATCGTTCACGTCCTCCTTGAGCAACATGCATATGGAATTTTGACAATCTTTCATGACATTCAGCTTGAATTTCCTTAAGTAATTCAAGAGAAATCATGTCTAATGCTTGAGGTCCGAACATCACAGACACAAGAGGATTCCCTTTGAAAGTTTGAAATAACTGTTTATTCCGTTTAAAAGCTGCAATACCCTTATCCTGATCAAATTCATATAAGTCCGTGGGTTTTAATCTTGAACGATCTCTATTTACTTCATTTATCGTTTCAATTGCTACTACTCGAATTCCCCAGGGAAAATATACTTCTTCAACTAAGTCTTTTACATTAGTTGTATATTCTGCAAAAGTGGTGGTACCACTACTCACTCCCTCCAATACACCAAGTTTTGATCCAGCAATTAGATCCTCCTTAGTCAGATGTTTAACGAAGGGACCAATAGCCTTATTCATCCATTCAATTTCAGGAACATCTTGAGCAGCACCACGTAATAGAGTTATTCCAGAATGAATATGGGAATTTATAAATCCCGGCATGGTAATATGATGGCTTCCATCGATGATCTGGTCTGCTTTCTTGTAATCAATTGTTTTTGCTCTTCCTAAATATTTGACTAATCCTTCTTCGATTCCTATTGTCGCATTTGGAATTACTCCCAGTCCCTTACCTTGCATTGTGAGTAGAGTAGTATTATATATGGTTATATCCATAATGCAGGAATAAATGTGTGTTTCTTCTTATGTTTAGCTTGTTTGTAAAATTAAAATTTACTCAGTACCGTTAACTATCATCTCTAAGTTGTTTTGCTGTCTGTATATATGTTAACTTAAAGATACCCCGACTGTTGAATTCACGGCGGTTTGCTAATTCAAAGGTAAAAAAATTGATTTGTTATGAGAAAAAACATAACGATTAGCCCTTTCTCTTAAATCTTTGTTCAATTTTTTGATTTCTGGTTCTGCCATTACCATTGTTACGTTAGATTTCGTTAATATAGGATTTCTCTTTACATCTGATTTTTTTAAAAATACTATAGCTAATGTTGGTGCAATGGTGAATACCAGTGAATGATTACATTCATCCATTATTGCTGGATAGAAACCTCCTCTGTAATCACATTTTTTATTAAAAAAATGTTCTGAATAAGCTATTTCTCGAATTTCATCAAATTCAATTAAACCAGTGTACATATCTAAATAATAAATTCGCTTTTCTCTTTTAGGTATATCTTCATTTTTTTTCTTTGCATTGCTTTATAAATTCATAAATTCCAT
>JAEOTQ010000059.1 GCA_016839785.1 Candidatus Hodarchaeota archaeon
CGATATCATTCCAATGCTGGAAAACTCACTGAAATATTATATCACCATCTCCGAGAAAAATCTGAGATAACTATCCTTCCTGCATTAGGCACTCACGCTCCTTTAACAAAAGAGGAAATTCGCCTAATGTTTGGAGAAATTCCCGAGAATAATTTCTTGATACATGACTGGCGAAATGATGTTGTAAACTTGGGTACGATTCCATCAGACTATATCGAAGATATTTCAGACCAAAAACTTAACTATACCATCGAAGTCGAGATTAGTAAACATTTACAATCGAATTTCGACTTAATTGTCTCAATCGGCCAAGTAGTTCCCCATGAAGTCGCAGGCATGGCCAATGGGAATAAGAATATCCTGGTAGGACTTGGGGGTAGTGATATGATAAATAAAAGTCATTTTTTGGGGGCCTGTTACGGAATGGAGCGAATAATGGGAAGAACGAATAACCCTGTGAGAACTCTTTTCGATCATACCTTCGATATGTTTCTAAGGGAGATACCTTTAATTTATGTTCACACAGTCGTAAAACCGGAACCCTTTGGAAAAAACACAGTAGCTGGGTTATTTGGTGGAGAAAAAGATATTCCCTTTAGAAAAGCAGCGAAATTAAGTCAAAAATTGAATATAAGTAGGTTAGAAAAACCAGTAAGGAAATTTGTGGTCTATTTAGATCCAAAAGAATATAAAAGTACTTGGGTAGGAAATAAAGCAATTTACCGAACAAGAATGGCACTCGGGAATGATGGTGAACTACTTATCTTAGCTCCTGGACTAAACCGCTTTGGAGAAGATCAAGCAATTGATACACTGATTAGAAAGTATGGATATAGGACTACTCAAGAAATTCTTAACGCGGTAGAAGAAAATACAGATTTGAAGGAAAATTTGTCCGCAGCTGCCCACTTAATACACGGTTCGACTGAAGATCGGTTTAAAGTTACTTATTGCACAAATGATATTTCTCAAACTGAGATTGAGAAGGTTAATTATACCTACAAGAAATTCTCTGATGTCGAGCAAAATTATAATCCAGCAAAACTTAGCGAAGGGTATAATTATCTCCCTAATGGTGAGGAGATATATTTTATACGAAATCCCTCTTTGGGTTTATGGTCTACTAAAAATACAAGCTTGCAGACTACGTGACGATTATGGAAAAGAATGAAATTGGACTGATTGGTTTAGGGGTGATGGGTCAAAATTTAACTCTGAACATGGAAAGAAATGGATATAAATTAGCAGTCTACAATCGTACGGAATCCAAAACACAGATATTTCTTCAGGGAAAAGGAAATGGTAAAAATATCATTGGTTATAATAATATAAGAGATTTCCTCCAAAGTTTAAAATTACCACGAATAGTATTTTTGATGGTGGAAGCGGGGAACGCAGTTGACCAAGTCATTTCTGAATTAGAAGATTATCTTAAGCCTTCTGATATCATCATTGACGGAGGAAATTCAAATTTTATAGATACAAATAGAAGATGTATCACTTCTAAGAAGAAAAATTATCAGTTTTTAGGAGTAGGAATTTCTGGAGGAGAAAAAGGAGCATTAAAGGGTCCGTCAATAATGCCTGGAGGTTCGAAAGAGGCTTGGCAGAATACGAAAGAGATTTTCTTCAAAATTGCAGCTAAAGCAGATCAGAAACCATGTTGCAATTATATTGGGATAGATGGGGCAGGACATTATGTAAAAATGGTTCATAATGGTATTGAGTATGCGGATATGCAGCTTATAGCCGAAGCCTACTTCATATTAAGAAAAATTTTCAACTTAGATTCCAATGAACTAGCGAGAATTTTTTCAGATTGGCAAAAGGGAGAATTAAACTCGTATTTAATTCAAATTACAGGAGAAATCTTTTCATCAAGAGATCTGGAAACAGGAAGACCGATTATTGATATGATTCTCGATCGTGCCTCACAGAAGGGAACAGGTAAATGGACAAGTCGAAATGCTTTAGAATTAGGAGTTCCAGTCCCAAGTATTTCAGAAGCAGTTCATGCACGATTTCTCTCTGCAATCAAAAAAGAAAGAGTTCTTGCCTCCAAAGTTTATTCCGATCCAAACATTCAGTATTCAGGAGATAGAACAAGATTAATTGATGCAACCCGAGATGCTCTATATGCAGCGAAGCTTTGCTGTTATGCTCAGGGATTTACTTTGCTAAAATCTGCTTCTGAGCAATATAATTGGAATTTGAACCTCGAAAATATAGCGTCAATATGGCGTGAAGGGTGTATCATTCGAACTGAGCTTCTGAATCATATCATGAATGCTTTTACTAACAATAATGACTTAGACAATCTTCTGCTTGATCCGTATTTCACTAAAATTCTTGAAAGTAAACAAACAGAATGGCGCTATGTCGTAGCACTCGCTATAACCAATGGAGTTCCCATCCCTGTCTTTTCATCAGCTTTGGCATATTTCGATGGATATAGAAGTGCGAATTTACCCGCAAATTTAATTCAGGCTCAAAGAGAATATTTTGGTGCTCATGGTTTTGAACGTATTGATAAAGAGCCCACTAAGATATTTCATCATCGCTTTTAACAAATTTCTCTATTCTGAAGTTCCCTGTTGGATAGTTTTCACATTCTTAATATTTTTAATATTCTTGATAATCTTTACGTTTTCTACATTTTTGAGGTTCCCAAAGTTCTTCAAATATATTAAAAAGCTGAATCGTGACATTAAATCGACCTGTCTATATTTAGAGTGTGGTTTAAAAACCTCAGACTCACCTCTAGTAATACCATTTATCGATACGTTTGTTATTATTATAAATAGTATGAGAGAACAACTTACGTATTCACAAGAAATTGTCTTAAATTAATGATATTCACATCGTCCTCGTTCTAAGAATCCAAATAATTTGGAAAGGTCAAAGATTTTGCCTTTGTTTACATCTGAAGTCACTTGGTTGGTTGTTATAAAACTTATAACCTTGATTTTCGAATTGTCACTAATTTACTTCATCGTACGCAAGTATTTTAGGTCAGAATATTCTCGTATCCTGATTGTGCTTCTTTTTGCTTTGACTGCAAACCTTATTTCCAACGGATTGAATTTTAGCGGTATTTTTATATCAGAAGCAGATACTAATTTGTTCCAATACATCGAAACCCTTGACTTGTTAAGTTCTATAATATCCATGTTTTTCTTACTTTTATTCTTCGAATATTTTGAACACGAGACGTTGTTTACTCAACAGCAAATGTTAGGAACGATTTTAACTACAGTAACTGGAATCTTCATACTATATGCGAATCCACAAACTATTTGGTTAACCGAGGAGCAAATGTTCTTTCAAAGCCTTGATTCTCCCACAATTCTGTTCTTAAGTTTGTTTGGAACCGCACTAGGGATTCTCGTAATTTCTACATTGCGTAAAGGACTCAAAGATGTTTGGATAACCCAAAAAAGCCAATTGTTATCCATGGTTGTAAGTATTTCAATAATATCATTCGTACCTTTAATTGCATCAGTATTGTACCTCTTATTTCCACTACCACTTTCATTTATCACCGATTCTATTGTCAGAGGATTAACTATCATAGGATATCTCATTTTAACGTACTCATTTGGTAGTTCACGACATTACAGCCATCATAATCGTCGAAAAGCAGATAAGATTCTCGTTACAAACTTGAACGGAATTCCTCTATTTCATTTTGACTTCAAAGAGAACGTCCACTATATCAATGAAACATTGTTCTCTGGGGCTGTTGTTGCTATAACAATGTTGATGTCTGAATCCATTAAGTCGTCTTCTCCAATCGCTGAAGTACTTATGAAGAACAGATACAGGTTGATGCTTGAGACAAAGCAATCATTTATTGCCTTAATTCTTACCCCTCAGGCCAATTCATACTTGAGAGATAGTATAGATCGATTTTCTACTGCATTCGATCAAAAATTCACCTCAATTATCACTTCGGGGGAAATTTTGGATCTTAACCTTTTTGTTAAAAGTGGACTTAGTGTATTATTCGATAACTTCGGTATTTCTTCCGCCAATATTAAAGAGATGATTGCTTCATTAACTTTTGAAGAGACATTGTCGTGAGAAATGATCGAATTTTGAGTTGTTGCTTGTTATTAATTTGGAAGTCTTTTTTAGAATTGAATATCTTTTTTCTTGTACTAGAGTTCTAATAAGGAACTCTCAGTAAATCTGATCTTAGATCAATTCTACACACCGAATTTGACTAATTTTCGGTATTTAGGGCCGATTATGTAATGTACGACATAAACAAGTCTCAATCTGAACTCATAAAAGAGTTGAAGGAATCCAGATTCAGGATTAAAAAATTGGAAGAAAATTTTTCAGCACTAAATCAGGAATTACTAAAATATCGATCTATAAGCGAAGAAGCCAATGATGGCATAATCATAGTCCAAGATGGATTGATAAAATATGCAAATAAAAGATTAGAGTCCATGGTCGGATTTAAGGTTGAAGAAGCTATAAATTCTCCATTCACTGATTATATTCATCCTTTAGTTCTTCCTATCGTTCGCGATCGATATCATAAACGAATGAGTGGAGATTCAATCCCCTCTATATATGAAATCTTCCTGAAGAAAAGTGATGGGGAACTGGTGGTTGTAGAAATCAATGCAAAACTTATCAAGTTTCAAGGATCAAATGCTGATCTCGTAATCATTCGTGATATATCAGAAAGACATTTACTTGATAAAAAAATTACTTCCTTTATAGAAGCATCACCAGACGGGTATTTTCTCTTCGATTCTGATCTCCGATTGATAGATACAAACAAGGCAGGTATAAACAGATTTCCCGAAGGTACGATGAAGGGAGATCTCGTCAATAAACATATAACTGAACTAGTTCCTGATATGGCAAATAGTGAACGCTATAGGAAATATCAAGAGTGCCTAAAAACAGGTATCCCTGTCCAAATTGACAATATTGTAACTCATCCTGATCTTGGTAACCGATTTCTGTCTGTTCGAGCATTTAAGGTTGGAAACGGGCTAGGAGTAATATCTAGTGATATCACAGATCGCGTGAAAGCTGAAAGAGCCGTTAGCAGAGCGAAACAACAACTTCAGGATATGTTTGATAACTCCCCTAATGCAGTCTACATGCGAGACTTAGAAGGCCGATATTTACTTGTGAATAAAGTCTGGTGTGAACGAACTGGAATTAAACAAGAAGAAGCAATTGGGAAAATTCCAAAAGAGCTCTTTAAAGGCCTGAAGGATGAGCTCTGGGGAGAACATGAGGAACTGGTATTGGCCAGTGGGGAATCTATGCAATTTGAGGAGGTTGGACTAACCACAGGTCGTTCTTATCTTGCCACAAAATTCCCTCTAAAAGATGAAACTGGTGAAATTTATGCGCTTTGCAATACTTCAATAGACATTACAGATCGCAAGTCAATTGAAGATGCCCTCAAAGTTAGTGAAGAAAAATATCGAATGTTAGTTGAAAAAATGGAAGAAGCCGTATTTCTTGAAGACTATAAGGGGGATATATCATTTGTTAATCCGAAGGGAGTCGAAATGCTTGGGATGTCCGAAGAAGAAATTTTAGGGAAACATTGGACAACTTTCGCTCCTGATGAATCGTTAGAGGAGTCCATTCGAGAAACTGAAAAACGTCCCCTCGGTATTTCTAGTACATACGAATCATATATGAAAACAAAAGATGGTATTAGAGTCCCAGTCAAAATTACTGCGACCCCTCTTTTCACAGATGATAACAAATTTAACGGGGTATTATGTGTATCAACGGATATGACTGAAAGATTAGCTGTAGAAAACAAATTAAAGAAAGTGAAACGTGAAGAAGAATTATATCATACTATGCAATCACATTTTATAAAAAATGATTTACAAAAGATCACGTTTGCTTTGGAACTAATGGGACGTGATAAATCAGAAAAAGCAGCGAATGATTTTCAAAAAATTATCACAATCTGTCACCGAGCCTCACAGACGATTGATAGAGTAGATAAGATATATGCAGTTTTACAATCAGATTTAAGTTCCGCCATAACCTCATTCAAGCAAAAATCCCTGTGGGCGACAGTTCGTGAATCTGCCTCACTTTATGGCGTTTCTCTAGATATAGTTTGTGAGGATTTAGGAATTTTCATCTTAATTGATGATTATTTTGAAGATTTGTTATCAGAATTACTTGTATATATCGCCAAATCTACATCTCAAAGAGTAACTGTTTCCTGTTCTTGGATTTTTAAAGAGTCTAAATTTTTACTTAAGATCAAAGATCAAAATACTGAACCTTTGCCTCTGGATCTGTGTAATCGAATCTCACAAGCAGTAACGGAAGAATGGGAGAGTTTAGGTCATTATAGTGGTTTAACATTAGCTTCTGTTATCGCACAATACTACAAGGGTAAATTGTTCATTACTCCATCAGAGGGTAGAGGAAATGAATTTCGCTTAGAATTACCCTCTGACTTAATAGTTAAGATCTAATCCAAACTATTTGCAAATTCAGATACGTTCAGTTCTTGGAATCAGACCCTGATAGGGTTCAAGTTTCAAAGGTGATATCATGAATGTTATACGGGATATGAGCCGTAATATCCTTCTATGGCAGAAAATGTGATACAATGAAAGACAGTATTGCCTGGGCTAGATTAATATTCTACTTAGGTGCTAGTATTCTACTATTAACAGAATTTTACCGACTATCTCTAATTCTCTTGAGATTAATAATCATTGCACCCTCTCTAATGGCCGTTTTACAATCTGTAGTACATTGGGGGTTATTATTAGGATTTAGCTTCCTCACTTTGGGAATTTATCATACATTAAGAGCCGATCCCCCTATAATTAGCCTAGAAGACTATTCTGTGACCGATCTTAACATGTGGGCAAAAATAAACACAGTAATCTGCATTATTTTAGTAATTGCAATTCTTTTACCACCGACAGCTTTGATAAATTCAGACGTCTTAGTTATATTTTCTATGATAATAAGTGTGGCTTGGTTAGTATATTATTCCTTATTGGTCTTTTGGATAATTGTTTATTGGAAAATTGTCCTTAAGGAGAATAGAATATCTAATGTAGTATTTAATGGTAGAATTACAATACATATAGTCTTAGGAATTTGTATTGCTCTCTATTGGTTCTTAGAAATAGTTTCATTAATTTTGGTGCAAGAAGCTTTATCTAATATTGATTCAGTTAATATTACTTACATTATTTTGCTAATATTGTTTTTATTCAATCAATTATTGCTATTTTATAAAGTTACGAAATTCTCCTACCATATCTATGGATAAGATCTTGAATTTCTTTATTCAGATATTGGAAATAATATTCGATGGAATCTCAAGCGAGGAAAGAAATTCCATTAACTCTTTCCAATTTTTTTGGAACTCAAAATATAACCCACTACTGTTCCGACATTCATCTTGAATTTCTTCAATGAAGAAATTAATATTCTTAATTTCATCTATAAACTGATTTACATCCTTTAACTCAACTAATTTTGTCCTGTTATGGTAAATATAGTCAAGAAGTTCTGTCAAAATAATTTTCCCCTCTGTTTGTTCAAGAAAATATCCTGGGTACGGGGCAAAAGCTACTGGATCTAGATGCATTTGTTCAAGTTTGTACTTTGAATACAAAAATCGCTGAATATCTTGGCGAAACTTGATTTTATGATCTGTAGAGAACAATGGGGGATCGTGTTCAATTGAAAGAGATCTATCCAGTTTTGCGTCAAAACCATAATACTTTACATTTCGTAAGTAATCCATATCCTCCCCTCGTGCAATTAGTGGATCAAACGGCACAAGCTTCCAACAACTCTTGTGGATAACCATATTTCCTCCAAAGGCAAAAGGAGTATCAACTAGACGATCCAATGTTGGATCTGTAATAATTTGAAAAGCTTGGTTCATTAATTTTTCCTTCTCCCAAACCAAAGTCCACCATGGAGCGTTTGAATCATCCAGAAATATTGAATCGTCAACATTCCTATAGTACCCAACAACTAAACCTAAAATTTTATCTTGATCTCGAGTACCAATGAATTCGACCGCTTTTTGTATGAATAAAGTATCAGTAATAAGCTCATCATCATCTATCAGTACTACTGTTTCATAACCTAACAGATGAGGAAGAATCAGGCATAAATTCCGGATATTCCCATACCCTTTATTTGAAATTAACTCCGAGAATTTACTTGATGTATTTTTGTCAATAAGGTCCTTAAGAATTTCAAGTTCTTTAGATCCAAAGAACATTGTACGAAATGAGAGGTCGGAATTCTCTATAATTTCTACAATTGTCTTATCAACTTCCTCTCCAATAGAAGGTCTTGTGGGACACCCTACTACTATTGTGTCAAATTCTCCAATGATATTTTCGAATGACTTAAGAGTTTTTGAGAGAGTTTCATTAGGATTTTGCAGATTGGTTGGATGATCATAAATAATATCCTCTTTATTGTTTTTCCCTTTAGTCCAATAAGAGGGAATAACAATTACTGGTTTTTTCAATGTAAACAACCTTATTGTCGTTATTATCGAAGCCAACAGATCTGATAAGCAGATAAAGTAATACTAAGCAAATCACCATTAGGGGGTATCTTGTATTTTTTATTTGTTAGTAAATCGGTCATAGGACTTTTCTGAAATCCAATTTGATTATATTCAATATCTAGGGATTTCTGAGAATCTGAAACATTAACCAAAGCAATTATCTTATCTGGGCTTGTAGAGGCAAATAATACAACTGAAATGACACTATCATTCAGATTTAAGACCTTAAAAGATCCATTTGGGTCAAAAGCCTTCTCATTCTTTCGTAATGAAATTAATTTTAATAACGCATTCATTACTCTAGACATTTGTGATCTTTCGTTTTTGAGCTTGGAAATAACTTCCTTAACATTGAGAATTTGACGATTAATTGTCCGATTTTCGTCTAACACATCCTTATTGTTAGGAATTCCTAATAATCCATTGATGTAGATTGAGGGAACACCCTTAATCATTAGTCCGAGAGCAAAAACTGCTAGATACCGATTGAGATTTAATTCAAAGCATTCTGGTGTGCTGTCTTGATTTATGAAATTCCAGGGTGTTGAACAAAGTTCATAGACAATTTTCTCCCCTCCAGGTAGTTTTGCGTAATTTGCGAGGGCTCCATGCTCTTGAAGGAGAATTCTTTGCAATTTTTCCTTTTCTGGCTCAGGTAACCAATTTCCGATTGGTTTCATTCCCATTCCATCATGAGTTCCTAAGACGCTAACAAAAAGTCTACCTTTTGCTACTTTCAACGAAGGAAGCCATTCATTATAGTATTTTGCAGATCCAGTAAGCACAGCATGAACTGCTAATGGAAAATGAGTAAATAGATAGATCATATCCGATTTTGGCTCTTTTACTGAACCGAGATATTGAAGAGCTCGATCTTGAGGTTCATTAACCTCGCTAATAAGTACAGTATTGAAGGGTTCTAAATTCTGAAAAATTGCTGTAAGGACTTCAATGAAGAGATGAGTCTCTGGAAGATGAAGACAATTGGTTCCAACCTTTTTCCATAAGTATCCAATAGCATCAAGGCGTATCCAGCTTGCACCCTTTGATATATAAAATAATATGAGATTAATTATCTCTAACAATACCTTTGGATTTTTTAAATTAAGATCAACTTGCCTTGTCGCAACAGAACCATCAGGATTATTCGGACGACTGAAAGTGGTCCAAACCCAACCATTCCTAACAATTCTTCCTTCGGGAGGTTCATTAAAGGTTGCAATGACATTGTTCCCAGTATCTACGATGAAAAACTTCGTTAAAACAGGATAGGGACGAGCACGAGTTATCTTGAGCAGATCTTCTTCGCTAGGCTTGTCTGCATCTTCGAAAATTATTACATAATTCTGAAATTTTTCATTCCCTATGAGAGCCCCTTGGACAATTGGATTATCAAGAGAGGCGTGGTTAAGTACGCAATCTACCATCAAAATGTCAAATACATCTGCCAATGCAGTAAACTGATCCCAAGATCCATTGCGAGGATCAACAGTATAATAATTTAAAACAGAGAATCCTCTGTCTGTATCCCAACTATAGAAAGGAAGTATGTGACAGCCATTAACAATATGTCTCAAATATCTGCTGGAAAAATCGTTTAAGACTTCCAGAGGAGCGCTTTCATCTCCTTGTATAGAGTTTGCATAGGTATTAAGAAGAATATCACGGAAGGAGAACTTATTCTTGAAAGTTTCTTCTCTTGACTCCTTCATTGGTTGAGTGGTACTAGCAGTTGTGTACTCTTCCAAGAGCTTTATAATATCCAGATAAAGAGTAGTGGACTGGTCTCCATAGAGAATTCCAAGCTTTTTCAGAATTTTTACTTTTACATTCTCTGGAAAGAAAACCAAAATCGTGAACGTCCTCTTCTTGTGTGTAATGCTCTGGAAAACAGTAATTTTGTTCAAAGAACTATGATTAAAATATGTCCTCATGGGATAGTACTCAGTATGCATATTGCGTTCATTGAAGATACAGAGCTATATGGAGGAACGCAGCTGTGGGTATTAGACGCGGTGGATTTTTTTCTTCTGCAGGGATGGAAAATTACTGTTATTACGCCAAAAAGTGGATGGATTGCCAAAGAATGTCAAAAAAATTACGAGTCAGTAAATTTAACGACATATGATTATTTAGACATTACTACTCAAACAAAAAACTATGTACAGCTTTGGGGAAATGCGCTAGCCAATTCAGATATCGCAGTATGTACAGTTCATCCTCCCCGAGATAATAATTTCCACTGTTCCATCTTTGCGGCTAGATGTATTCAAGATATGGGCATTCGAGTAATACTGGTTACGAAAACGGGTACAATTGTCCCGAGTTACCATCGTCAATATTACCTACCTGACCAGCTTGCCAATTCTCGAGTCATTGGAATAACAAAAACGATTTATCAGTATTTGATACAAGAGTATTATATTCCTGAAGAGAGAATAATCCATATCTATCAAGGTATTGATTTGAATTACTTTGAAGACAAGAAAAGAGAAACTTCGTATTTGAACAAGCAATTATCTGAAGGAAGACCAATAATTGGTTGTATTGGCTCTCTCGAAGATCGAAAAGGACAATCTTATTTACTCAAAGCAATAGAGAAACTTAAAAGAAATCATCTTCCAAATATTCAGGTAATAATTGTTGGAGATGGGCCTGATGAAGCTACGCTAAAATCTCTAGTAAGCGAATTGAATCTGCACTCCAATATTTCGTTTTTTCCTTTTTCGCGAGATCCGCTAAAGTTCTTTCTAATGTGTGATTTTGTTGTTCTACCTAGTATTTCGAAAGAGGGCCTTCCTAATGTTATTTTGGAATCTTTTTCGTTGACGATTCCTGTTATTGCCTCAAAAATAGGAGGAGTTTCCGAGATCGTAAGAAATGGGTATACTGGAATTTTAGTTGAACCAAGAAATGTTGAAGATCTTGTTAATGCTATCTTGAAGTTATGGTTGGATCAAACCAGCCGTATAAAAATGGGGTTGAATGGGCGAAAAGTAATTGTCAACCGACATGATCGGAAGACCCAAATGTTCAAATTTCAGGAATTTTTCAAATCGCTCCTACGAATAGACGATAACTGTTAAAGAAAAGAAAGTAATTTTTCAATATATCTTGAAAGGGCGGTTATAGAAAGTTCCTGCAATCCGATTTCAAAGTTTTTAACAACAGTCTCCTCTCTTAGTTGAGAATTCTGAAGTATTTGAACTGTTTCAAGTGCAGCTGCGTGAATTTTTTCATCGGATACAGTAACCAATCCAGATTCATCATAAGACTGAATATCTGATCCCAAAGTAGTAGTTAAGAATCCTAGAGGGCCGATATCCGCCTTGTAGACATCATATTCATATAAAATTACAGGGAGCTTTGCTTTTACTGCTTCTAAGAATTGATTTCCCCACCCTTCAACCAAGCTAGGATAAGATACTACATCAGAATGGGAATAAATATCCCACAAATTGTAAATTTTATCTCCATTGTCTCCGATGGATCGTTGGTGAGCAAAGAAATCATTACAGAATCTGAAATCAACAGATCGCGCTAAACATTTCTTTTCTAACTTTTCCTTATAAACAACATCTTCGATTAAATTAGGCATGATTAGAATTATCTTATCAGAATCAGAAAACGATCGACCATCAAATAATGGTTTGGAAGCCAATTGTCGTCGAAATTCCTTCGTATTCAGCGTAGCTATTAGGTCAATTATTAGTTCTATACCTTTTCTTTCAACTAAACGCGTTGCCTGAAGGATGAGAATGTCATTCTCTGATACTTTAAGCTTCGATCTGATATCAGAATTATAATCATCTTTGACCCAATCGGGTTCTTCAAAGTAAAAGACATTAGGGACAACGATAGACTCGATATTTTTCTTTTCCTTTAGAACTCCTTGGGCAATAGAATTAATAACGGCATGGTGAAGATTGGGGAGAGAAGGAGGATAATACTCCTCTAAATACCTCTTAATCAGGGAACAACTCGGATGATAACTGGTTCTCTCCCATGTGAAATCATGATTGTGACTTATTGCAGGTATTCCTGTTTCCTGGAGAACCTCGAAGAGTGCAAGCGAGGCAGGAATGTTTAAGGGTAAGCTAAACATATTATTTGGAATGAAACACTGAATATTGTGTTCTCGTATGAATTTGAATATTTTTGGTTTTATTTTGCTTACAAGACCTCTAATGTCTTTCTCTAATGTCTTTTCTTGAGTTATATCAAGAGAGGAGGAGAAAGCCTTTTCCCTGATTTCTAGACTTGGTTGGAAATCTAATGAAAATTCAGGAATCTGGTATCCTTTACTCGATCCTAAAGATCCCGCTAGGTAAATTACTTCGTGATTAAACGTATCTTCAAGTACTTTACGCCATTTATCCATCTCGAGAGAAACCCCGTCTAATTCTCCGACTCTAAAATGAACCATTGCTAATTTCATATGTTTCAACACGTCAAAGTGATAATAGTGACTTATTACGCATTTTGAGGCCAAAGTCTTTTTCTTTTACTTTTTTTTTCTCGAGTAGGAATTCATGGCTAGGCTAGGCTCTTCCGTTAGTCAACCCCACATAATCCCCCCTATATGTCCATGATAATCCATAAAATTCTACTACTTCTGGTAATAACCTTATGTTCTTAGGGAATCCCACAATTATGAAAAATCATCACAATAGTATATTTTATCCAGCCAGCCTAGAAAGTCAACCTCTGTTGAAATCTGAGTAGGAAATTCTGGAATGTGATTATAAAGAAATTAAAATAAATAACCCATATTTGCGATACATGTGGGAAAAGTTATTTAAATTCAGAAACCGTTCGATACTCCTCCTTAAGTCCTTTGAAAGGTACTATAAGGATCATGAAAAAATAAACCTATTTAGGTGAATAAAAAACATGAAGAAAGCAAAATTAGTTTTCGCAATAACACTGGGTGCACTATTGTTTGCATCACTCAATGTTTCATCCACTGTGGCTAAACCCACTTTGGACACATTTGAGGTTGTACTTCCTTGGGGACTTGATCATCCTCGTGGAAAAATCATTAAAACAATGATCGAAAATAGCACACTCAAAGACGCATATGATTTCACATATACGGTTGTAGGTGGCGGTCCAGATGATCGTGTCTCATTATTCTCACGATTTGCAGCCAATAATTACCCTGATCTACTTTTAGTTACCCAAGATTGGTATACTGAATTTGCAGGATTTGGAATTTTCCATAACTTCGCCGACGACGTCGCAGATTGGGCTGATGATCGTTCTGGTTGGGTTGATGATATTCCTGATGGTTGGTGGTCCATACTTGACTTAGAGAAAGGAGATGGAACAGGTGATTCAGTATTTGCCTTACCCTTCTTCGGACAATCAATTCTCCCCTATATTAACACAGACAACTTCACAGCTGCTGGTGTTACCGAAGCCGATATTGATACCCTAACAGGCTGGTTAGATGCTTGTGAGACACTTGACGCTGCAGGTATTACACCTTTCGCCATGGTTGGTAAATCTCAATCAGATCTAGCATATATGAACTATATGTTTGGTTCTACTGACAATTTCATTGACTCTCGTGAAGATCCAGCCACCGTTTTTCCTTGGGATGACGATGGTATGTACGGAGTAAACGGATCCCTCAATGTTGAAGGATTTGCCGCTTACCTTAAAATGAAAGGTGAAGGTTGGGTCCCCTCCACAGTTGAGACTGATGGCGGTGGTGAAGCAAACACTATCTTTGGTTCTGGACAAGCAGCCATGGTTCTTTGTGGTCCATGGGGAACAGGTATCTTCGAAGGTGCAGGATTAGAAAATTTCAAAGCTGTTCCTATGCCAAAAACATCTGACGGAGTTCGCTCCACTATCACTGGTGGTGGTATTTCATTAGTTCCTAAATCCGCTACACATGCAGCTGATGCTGTAGTATTAGCACAAGAACTTCTTGAAGACGAACACCAAATGAAAACCGTAGACAACTGGTTAAATGAAGCTTGGCGTATTCCCGTAAGGACTAGTTTAAAAGACAATGCCTGGTTCTCTGCATCTGCAAACAGATCTAATTTCGTAACCCACATTGAATCTCAGAGTTATGCGTTCCCCTGGGGTAAACAACATCCTAAATGGTTAGGTATTCACTCTGACGTTATGATACCTGGTTATCTAGCAGCTCTCAATGGTATTACATGGAATGCAGGATATACTGATGCACAGTACACTGCTGCAGCCCAAAAAGCACTAGATGGAATGGCCGCTCAAATCCAAGTTTTCGTCCTTGGATTGCCTGAAGAACCATCCGCAGCACCTGGCTTTACACTAGCTTCTGTACTGTTATTAGTTGGTCTATTGGGATCAGTCCGTATCATTCGAAGGAGAAAATAAACTCCTCCCCCCTTTTTTCTTTTTATTTTTTAATAATTAAATTCAATTAAGCACGATTTTCAGAACTGTAACATTCTGATTTGCAATAATCTTTATTAATTTAACACGTTAATTGTGTGTAATTCATTAGAAATTAAAGAAGGATGATTAAATGAAGCTCTGGGAAGATATGAAGTCACGACCACAACAATTAGCTTTTCTTAACGGTTTTTTACCAATGATACTTATGCTCTTTTTCTTTCTAGCAGGTTCGTTTGGAATAACAGGATATTTTTTTCCGATCGGTTATCTCTTTTTTGGATGGACTGAAATACTAGGCTTATCGACGTTCGTATCAGTCGTTCCAGATGTTGCTTATTGGTATTATAATGGAATAGCGCTAGTAGGTGCGGAAGAAACGGCACATTTGACAATAACGCTTTTCAGCTTTCTTGGATCCATACTCCTTCTTTATGGAAGTGTCAGAAGCATTGATAAGCCTTTTGATGGCAGAGACGCTCCTGGACGCACATCTTGGCTTATCGGGGCAATTCTAACATTTCCATTTGGAGTTTTGGGCTTGATAGCTTACTTTACTTCACAGTCGAAAAGTCAGGACCTAACTCTCAGGCAGAGATTTTCAGGTGAAATAAGAAAAAATAAACTTCCATATATTCTCATTATCCCAGCTCTAATTTTCCTAGCCTACACGTACGTAATACCGATTGTTCGGGGTTTTTACATCACAATGTTCTCATATCCTGAAACCTTCCCTCTTGGACAACATCCCGCTTTTCATCCTGTTAATTACGCCGAAGACCCTCTTCTGTGGACCATTCACGCAATTTTCGGAGGGCTTCAAAACCAGGATCCCATCTTCATTGGAGTTGATAATTTTCTTGAATTATTCTCACATTCTTCGAATGCTAAGCAATTCCAAAATGCACTGGATAATAATGTCTATTACGTAATATTATTCGTTCCTGGAGTGGTGATTACTTCTTTATTACTTGCTGTACTATTAAACTCGAAACTCCTGAAAGGAGAAAATGCTTATACAACAATATTCTATATGCCAGTCGTTACGAGTATCCTTGTTGTATCTGTTATTTGGGGTAGAGTAGTATTCGATGCTAGAGGTGGTTTCTTAACATCATTGTTTAATCTAGCAATTGATCTACCGTTAATTACTGATCTAACAGGGATCAATTTTAGCGTCCCAGGGATATTGGATGGAATCTATGGAATACTAAATATAATTACTTTAGGCTTGGTACCTGCAAATAAGGTCAGTGAAAATATAAGTTGGATTTCTGATTACCTTATGGAAAGTGTAGCATTTATGGGAATTTGGCGGAGGGTTGGATTCAACGTGTTAATTCTTCTAGCTGGTTTGAAATCAATCCCTGATAGTCTTTACGAAGCAGCTGATATTGATGGCCATGGTAGCTGGTCCAAATTTAAGAATATTACCATACCCATGTTGAAGGGACCGTTAGGCGTTGTTATGATCCTAGAGTTGATCAACGGTTGGCTTGTATTTCAGGAATTGTATGGCCTAGACGTAGCTAATTATGGAGGAAGTCAGACTCTTGCGGTCTACTTAATCGGAAACTATACAGACCCCACAATAATGACCTTTGCTTCAACAGTAGGATACTTCATTTTTGGGATGACCGCATACCTAGGCCTTCTAGGACGGATGGAAATAAAAAACTCATTAAAAATATTTCCAATCTTTGGCCTACTTGCGATTTTGTTCTCTATTCCTTCGAATAGATCTACAACACTTATCTCGATTACTCCCAAGTCGTTAGGTTTTACTTTGGAATGGTTAACATTTGACATCTTCTTCCTCTTCCTTACATTTATTATAGGTTTTTACTACCTTTATACATCCATTATTAAACGTAAGGAATTAGAAAGAGACGTAAAAGATTTACGTAAATCTGGATTCTTTATACTATTTATCGCTCCTTTTTATTTAGCAAATGGATATAGTACCTTAAGTAAAAGTGGATTCGGGTCAACTCCATTTACTTTAGCTACTCTCAAAATTCCCTCACTCGCTTTTGGAGTGATTTTTCTAATAATTGGCTTATTAATGATATTGGCGCCAATATTCGTTCCGCAATTAAAGAAACGAGAGAGATTTGCGAATCTATTTCGTTATGAGAATTTAGAACTAGGAGTTGGAGGTTAATACTATGGATGTAACTGAAGAACAAACTCAAAAATCTCCCTCAAGATTAATTAATTTCCTAGAGTCACGAAGAAAAAGTATTCTTTCTTTAATATTCCTCATCGCATTAGGATTAACAATATCTCCTAGTGGTTGGAATGATTCTTACTCGCTTCTCGAAGATTCAATTAAGCTTTGGACAAATGCTACTCGAATTATTGGTGATACGATTGGAACTAATTCATTCCAGCTTGTCAATCTTGGAATTGAAAGATTTATCCTCTTCTTTCAAGGAATGTACGACTTCTATTTCCTTTCTCTACTTGCTCTGGACTTCACCGTATTTAGTCAAACGGGGTACATTTTGTCATTAATTTATATTGCAACTCCTTTCTTACTTATTTTTTCAATTTTAAGAGGATTAAGATATATCACCTCTGGCTCTATCAAATCTGATTTAACCCCCAAATCATTAGCAATCATTTTCTTCCTAATACCCTTCCCAACTAATTTTACATGGTTGGGAGCACTTATTTTGATTCTCATTCTTCTTTTTTGGTTATATACTAATGTTAAAGAAGAAATGAAATCAAGAAAAGGTACTTCATTTCTGGAAGTATTACCCTGGAAAAAAACAACCTTTCTTTTTCTATCAATAATAGTACTTGTTAGTTCAGTTTTTGATCCTAATTACACAAATGTACTAACGACTATGGTGAATCTAGACCCTTCTTTAATCATGCTGATTCTTGTATTGGCATTTATTGGTATATCAGCGATTTGGATAATTGTACATTCAAGCGTTACACAGTCGCCTATACGTGAAGTTTTTAAAGAGAATGTACAAGGTCACTTATCCCCTATAAACCTCTTTTTGAATTTTTTACTAGTTATCTTTGCAATACCATTAATAGATGCACTCATTATTCAAGGGTTAATTAGTGAATTTGTATTTGTTGTAATAAATATACCCTGGTTATTAGCGTTAATCTTCTTTGAATCATTCGCATTCGTTGACTTCGTAGTTGCTATCTTGAAAGAGAGTTTTGATGTTCTTTTGGAGGCTTCCCGTAACATCTTCCGAGGCCTTGTTCCTGTCTCTCCAACAGATAAGTCTATAATTGGAATTGTCCAACCCACAATCATCTTAACGCTAGTTGCATTTGTAATTCTCCTTATTATCTACGCTCTTTTTCTATATGTATATGATTCTAGAATTAAAAATGTCTCAGTTAATAGTCGAATAGTTCAGTATAAACCCTTTGTACTCCTAATTATCATCAGTTCGATATTAGCACTGATCGCGTACTATCTCGACCCTAATACTTTCCAAGCATTATATGGAGATCCTTATGTAATGAATTGGAAGAATGATCCAATTTTAGGTTTTCTCTTTCCTCTCCTCGCACCGTTTCTACTCGGTGTAGTCATCTCTTCCATATTGGTGGCAATTTTCTGGGGGGTGTTACAAGTCAGAAAAGGTCGGAGTTCAAAAATTATTACCTCTACGATTATCACCAACGCATTAGCGGTTTCGATTGCAATAATAATGATTGTTCCCTTTATATGGATGTTGAAAAATAGTTTTCAAACAGATTTACAAAATACGATTGATTTTCAATCACAGGGATTACTTCCTGATCCATTTACTACTCGCAATTATGCGCAACTCTTTGGAGTTGTTGAGCCTGGGTACGCCACATTAGAATATCGGGTAGTTACATGGTTATTCAACTCGGTTATAGCCGCTGGTGCGGTTACTGTTTTTCTAGTGATTTTTTCAGCGATGGCTGGATATGTATTAGCTAAAAGAGAATTTGTTGGAAGACGAATTCTCTTCACTTTAACGATTGCAATTCAAATGGTACCCCCTTATGTTCAGGTCATTCCCTTGTATTTAGAACTAGATAGGATGGGATTTGTGGGATCACTCATGGGAGTTATTCTACCTTTCTTAATCCAACCATTCAGTATTTTCTTGTGTACGGAGTTTATGAGAGGAATTCCCGATGATTATCTTGACGCGGCACGTATAGATGGTTATTCAGAATTTCAAATTTTTCGAAAAATTGTGATTCCGTTATCTATCCCTGTACTATCTGTGATGTTTATCATCAATATTATTGGAAACTGGAATTCATTTATGTGGCCTCTATTACTCTTGGAAAATAGTAGTAATTACTTAACATTAAGAACACTACCATTAGGTATGTACAAAATTAATGCTGAGCTTCTGGAGCAGGTGGGTGTTGTTTTAGCATTAGCTACCGTTATTGTTATACCTATTTTTATAATTCTATTTTTAGCACAAGATTATATAAAAAGAGGTGTGTCTGTAGAAGGATTGAAAGGATAAAAATTAGAAGGTGGTTCTATGGCACAAGTAAAAATGAAGAATGTTGTAAAACAATTTAGTGAAAAATTAGTATTAGATAATATCAACATTGACATCGCAGATAAAGAATTGGTTGTATTTGTAGGACCAAGTGGTTGTGGAAAGAGCACAGCTATGCGATGTGTTGCTGGACTAGAGGAAGTAACCTCTGGTATGGTCTATATAGATGATGATGTGGTAAATACCGTTCCTGCTAAAGATCGAGATATTGCTATGGTCTTCCAAAACTATGCGCTTTATCCCCACATGAATGTAAGGGACAACATCGCGTTCGGATTGAAAGCTCGCAAAATTCTAGTGGATAAGGATGATCCAAAAGCAGTCCCTCGTAAACTCCGGCCAGAGGAAATTGAAGATAAGGTTCAAAGGGCAGCTAATATATTAAAAATTCCTGATCTCTTAGAGCGAAAACCCAAAGAATTATCTGGTGGTCAACAACAAAGAGTGGCCATGGGAAGAGCGATTGTCCGTGAACCCAAAGTTTTCTTAATGGACGAACCACTATCCAATCTTGATGCAAAATTACGTGCACATATGCGGACAGAACTTAAAAGATTACAAATCGAGCTTGGAGTAACAACAATTTACGTAACTCATGATCAAGCCGAAGCAATGACATTAGGAGATCGGATTGCTTGTATGAATGAAGGAATTTTTCAGCAGATCGGTACACCTGAGGAGGTGTATGACAAACCAGTCAACAAGTTCGTTGCTGGATTTATAGGATCACCTGCGATGAATTTCCTTGAAGGTAAATTGGACGGGGATAAATTTGTGACACCTGCGTTTAGCTTGAATTTACCTGAATCCATGGCTGTTAAAGTTGTGAAAAATGCCACCAATCCAAGTGAGATTATATTGGGTGTTCGACCAGAGGATATTGAAGATCGTGAATTCGCTCTGAATCCAAGTACAGCTAATACTGTTTCCGTTGAAGTAATGGTTAGAGAAAATTACGGTTCGGACATCTTTCTTGCCGTATCAGTAGATTCCATTGAGTTCAATGCTAGAGTGAATACTGGAACAAAAGCTCGAATAGGTGACCAAATAGAGCTAGCATTTGATATGAGTCGTGTTCATATCTTTGATGGGAAAAGTGAAAAAAACCTAACAATCTGAATCCCTTTCATCCACCTTCTTCCTTCTTTTTTCCATCATTCTCCCCTATTTTCTAAATTTAGTATTCTCTGTCTAAATTTAACTGATTTTGAGGAACTTTATTACCATAAATAGCTTTCAGATTACTTATAATATCTTCAGCAAAAGGAATATCCCGAGATTCTACCTTAAATGCAGAATGAGGACTCATAACTAAAAACGGAAGTTCTTCAAAGGGAAAATTCTGTTGCACTTCTGGCTTTTTCCGATCTTTGGGGTAATTATACCATACATCAGATCCTACAGCCGCTAATTCGGACTTTTTCAGAAAGCTGTACAAAGTTTCTTCATTAATAACATCTCCTCTTCCAATGTTGACGAGAACAACATTTGGTTTGAGTAGTGCAAATTCTCTTTCCTTTATTAACCCTTTTGTCTCGGGAGTTAAAGGTAGTGCTATTAAAAGATAATCAGAATTTTGAAGAACATAATCAAGGGATTCTAAGGTTCCGAGAAAATCTACTGCCTCTGTGCTCTTGGTTGAACCACTCCTGTTAATAGCGAGAACTTGCATTCTGAATCCTTGTTTCATCATACGAGCTACTTTGCTGCCGATAGCACCATAACCAATTACTCCAAGAGTTTTTCCTGTAAGCCATTGTGATGTGACATCATTGTGACGAGTCGACCAATCTCCTTTTCTCATGGCTGAATCACGGTACACAATTTTTTTCGCAGCAGCGAGAAATAGTGCGACGGCATGTTCAGCTATTGCCAAACTATTGGAATGTGAATTGGAGATAGTAACTTCTGGATACTGTTTTATTAATTCAAAATCAAGGGTTTCTGCACCAGTCCATGGAACTTGGATATGTCGAAGTTTGTGAGCTCGATCTAAAAACTCTTTAGAAAATTTGTATCCTACCGCAACATCAATATCTGGCGCATATTTGACTAAAGATGAGTCAGATAAATCTTCCGGGAATATTAGCTCAATCTCTTTGGGTAGTGAAGAGAGATAGTGCTTTCTTAAAACAGGGGTTACTCGATGACAAAAAAGTATTTTCATTAAAACTCATCCTAAGAATATGGGTTTATTTTCCCAAGTATTTTTTTCCCTTCCAAAACTTCTCAGCTTCTTCCTTCTTTCCGTATCGCCACCAGGGGAAATAAGCCATGAAGTTATCTAGTCTAAGCCATAGAGGATCAAGCATTGGCAAATATTTGATAAAAAAACGAGCAATATCATGTGCTAACCCTGGAGGTTTTGTAAATGGACAAACACGAATACAATTGGAGCAATCCGTTGAGTTCTTGACCCAGAACTCATAACAACTCTCGACGTTGACGTACCATTTTAAAGCTCCATCATTATTGGAGCAAGATTTCCATGGACTCTCCCAAGTAGGATTTTTGTCATATAGGATGCTTTGGCTTGGACAATATTTCGCACACTTCTTACATACCTTACAAAATTGAGTTACTCCAAAATTAATAGGTTTATCTACCTCTAATGGTAAATCGGTATAAACTTTGCAAATCCTAACAGCTTGCCCATACTTTGGATTGATTAATAAGCCATTCCTTCCAAACTGTCCTAAACCTGCTTGAACAGCTAAAGGAACAGATAAACCTGTATCATTACCAGCAGGTATTGCCTGATATCCAAGATTACGAAGAAAATCAGCCATACTAGCAACTGCAAAAGCCATACGTGAATAGCCATTTCCAGTCGTAATACTTGATGGTAACGCTGGAGATGTCTTAAGGGCTTGATAGTCCATTTGGATGAGCATTACAATGGCATATTTTATTCCTTCGGGGAAGTTAACAGGTTCATTCTGTCTATTATGAGTATATACATATGGGTGATCAGGATCTAATTCAGTAATCCCGACATCACATGCACCAAACACTGTACCAATACGTTTGGCAATTTCTGAATTCTTCTTCAGATCTGCAGATTCATATTTCCCTAATTTAGTAGTAGATTGAGTAAGAGATCCCACAGAACTTTTAGGGTTCTCCCATGAAAATGCCTGATGAAAAGTATCGTGCACCATCCACGCGGCATTCATAGCCGCATATCCGTGATGACTGTAACCCTTCATCCCAACTTTGGTACCCTCTTTTTCATTGATTGCCCGACGATATCCTGAATACGTCTCATCCCACATAACTCGTGCAAATATCATATCACGTTCAGAGAATCGCTTGTATACTGATTTGTCGACAGCAAGGGATATTTTTCCTTTTTTGAATTCGATTTCCATTTTTTTGCGTGTATCCAAGGTACTCACATCTAGTCACTCTTTGAATTTACTTGTAGGATTTAGGTTTTTGCTTAACCTTGATTAACTAATATTGCATCATTGAATAATCGTCAATGCATAGAACTGAGGAAGGGCTGTTTATTCTTGCTATTATTCTTCCTTCATCAAATCATCAATGACATGAAGAAGTTTGATAAGATGCTCACGAGAAGTGGCTGGCATTATTACAAATCTTAACGCACTATTGACAAGTGAAGTGGTCCAACCATGATCCCAAAGAACCTTATGAAATTCTTCTTGACTAAATGAAGAGAAATCCGGGATCTGGACTCCTAAAATATTTATAATTGGATCATTTGGAATTTTAAAACCGCGTTTTACTAATTCACCAGCTAGAAACTTAGTATTCTGAATACACCTTTCCACCTCGGTCTGAAATCCTTTAAAACCGAGAATTTCCCATAAATAGGCAAAAGCGACCGAGGAAGCTCCAGATCGAGTCCCTGAAAGCGTATTTTGTCTTGGATGGCCTGCTAAGTAGGGGAGAGTAAATTCGATAGCTTGTGCATAGGATTTATCCCTCCACAGCAATCCTCCTCCTGGTATAGGAACACGTCCCATTTTGTGGATATCGACGGTCATGGAAACAAGTGATTTTAGTTCAAAAGACAAATTGTAATCTATTGAGTTAGGTAGGAAAGGAAAAACCATTCCTCCAAAAGCTGCGTCAATATGGAGGGGCAAGCCATTTTCGAGACAGAGTTCGTTTAATTCCAACAGGGGATCGATTGTTCCAAATGCGGTTGTTCCTGCAACACCGACAACACCGATTGTTTGAGAACTAATGGATCGTTTAGCTTTTTTAATGTCTATTTGATATTTATCTGTGACAGGAATTGATACTAATTTTAAATTAAGTAAATCTATAGCTTTATTAATTGATATATGGGCAGATTGGGGAGCTAGAATCTCAAGGGGGTGTGAGTGTGAATGGGTTGTTTTTTTTCGTTCATTATTCCGAATAGCCCACATTGCCGTGATATTAGCTTCAGAACCTCCTGCTAAGACTAAGCCTGTTCCATTCTCAGGAAGATCGAAGAAACGTCCCAAAATTCCAATCACATAAGCTTCTATATTCTTTGTCCCTGGGAATAATGCAGGATCTCCAAGATTGCTTTCGAGATACTGTATGAATATTTCTCTCGCATTTTTTTCAGCTTGACAATTCATGGAGCTTAGGATTTGCCCAGTAGTATATGAAAAATCCTTTTCTAACTCTGAATTGAGATTTATTCGTCTTACTGATGATGATTGGTCTTCTATCACTTACATATACTCCAAAATCTTAGAATATGTCTATTTACTCCATTCAGAATATAAATCATAAGCTTTTTTGGAGAATGTGTATCAACTGTATTGTTAGAGTGTAATTGTTTATGTTGACGTTTCGCTCTACAGCTAATGTCAAAAACTTGTTCAGGTTCACATAAGTAGTGTTTATATTTCTTTACACAGGTCAAATTCTAAAAGAATTGACTAATACCTTTTGATATTCTTCTATAAATTCCTATTTACATTAACAAGAAATCGTTGATGAAATTAGACTTTTTTTTTCATATTAGAAAAATTTGAGATTAGAATTTACTCCACATTTGTAAGAGTTCCAAGAGAATTACATTCCGAGTATTTAGAGAAATGAAATTCCGAAGCGTTCTCCTAATTACTTTTACTCTAGTATAGTGAAAGATTAAAAAGAACAATATATGAATTTAGTTTGTTTACAACTGAACTATTAACAGATGGGATTAATTTGGGTTAGGAGCTATAATTGGTGAAAAAATCATTTCATAATTTCTTAAAACAGATTCAAAAGACTGAAAGAAGAGCTATTAAACAAGTTGAAGGAGGAAAGGCTGTAGAGCTTCGAAAATTTAATTATCAAGATATTCCTCCCAAAATGATAGCAATTGATGGTTC
>JAEOTQ010000060.1 GCA_016839785.1 Candidatus Hodarchaeota archaeon
AAATTCTTTGAAGTAGAGTAAGAGTTGACTGTCTCTACTAACTATTTTTTCTTTATTTCTATACCTTCTTGATAGTCAATTTTCTACGTCCTTCTCTACGACAAGCATCTTTCCAAGTTCCTTTCCGATTGATCTGAATTCTAATTCCACATTTTTCTCAAGAGGCCCCTCTCTACCATATACAATTGCTGAAAGATAGGGTTTGATGATTTTCATTTTCATGCGCCTCATTTTTCCTTCAATCCGTCTAGCGGCACTATTTTCAAGTGTCAACAGCCATTTTTTATTCATACGTGATGGGTTTCTTGTATCAAAGCTAAATCCTTTAATTCCTTTTAGTGAAACGGTTTTCAGCTTCACCAGAAACTCCTTTAGTGGTTTAGATATTCCTATGATATGTGTAGGACCTCCTATCGCAATAAATTCATACTTTGACAAATTTTCGAGAACTATCTCTTCTATACCGAGACATTCTACGCTCATACCTACATCTTTCATACCATTGGCTAAGCAATAAGCCACTTGTTTCGTATTTCCAAATAATGAATGATAAATGATTAACCCATGAGTCATTTCAGTTCTTCACCTTCTACCTGTCTCTGAACTCCCTGAGAGTCATAATCGCTCGTGGATTGTCTAGAGTATATATTCCATAATTCACTCGTAATTAATACGAACAGTGAACCGAAAGTAATGAGGGAAATGAAAATCATCCCGAAAAGATTCCAGTTCCCTACATGGAAAGGTAATCCAATCATCAAACCAAATATTAATGACCAGTGTAACCAATAAAGTAATGTCAATTTGCTCCTGCTCTTGGGATACAAAGGCCAACTTACTATCCAAAAACTATATTCTATAAGCCATATTAGCCCTAAAACGAACATGAGGATGACACAGTAAGTTGACTGTTGTAATAGTTGTAACATGTGAGTTGCAACGAGTCCTAATACTATTGTGTAAAGTCCACTATGAAAAATCAGACCAATAGTATAGACCCAACCGAATACGTTGGTCTTTCCCAGAATTCGAGAAAATCCCTTGGTTGCCATCCCAAATTTATTTAGGATGAGAAAAAAATAATTGAACAAAATTGGTATTTCTGCGACAATAAATAAGGGAAATATTATCTGACCTAATATTTTTCCATCAATCCTCGCCACTTCAACAATAAAATAACTGGAAATTGTTGATATTATTAGTAAAATCACTATTCTAATAAGTAGTGTTGACTTTACAGATTTATTAAAATTTAAATTAGCTGTTGTGTTTGTATTGTACATTTTTTTCACAATCTCTTTGTTTTGAGATAGTACAATACTTAATCGTCATAATGCTTCAATCCCTTATCGATAATCGTGAATAAAACATTCAAATATTCTTTAGATTTTCCTTCAGGATGATTAGTCCTTTTCCCGCGCATTATTAGTTCCTGGATGGCTGAATTAAGGGCGCTTAGTGCCATTACAACTGAAAGTGGATCTACTGATTCTTGAACTCCCGCAGCATTCATCGTTTCTGTAATAACATTTATCATGAGTTTCTCTATCTTTAGCTGATAGAATCTGAACTCTTCCTCGCTTTCTGTAAGCGATTGGCTTGTTTCCTCTTTTTGCAGTATTTTCTTAATTCCGAGGCTCAAACGACCAGCATCAAATAAACTCGCATAATCAGGATATTTATCCACATAGATAAGATAGGCGTCCCCCATCGTTCTTAATTCCTGTTTTTTTCCTGATTCGGCAAACGTAGTTTCCATCGTCTGAAATAATTTCTCGTAAGCCTTGGAAATGACAGCAATGAATAGATCATCTTTAGACTCAAAATAATTGTAGATAGTTGCTTTACTATATCCTGCTTCAAGCGCAATTTGATCGATCATTGTTCGTTCATAACCCTGCTCTAGAAAAAACCTTTCAGCAATATCGATGATTGATTTACGCCTTTGATTACGTTCTCGTTCCATTCTTCGATTTTTAGGGGAAAAAGACTGCTTATCCTTATTCATTTTCTCTCATTAGATTAGTTGTAACATCGAGTTATTAAGTATTGTACTTAAGTCAAACTGACTTGAATATAGTCATTTTGACTCGAATATAAAAATTTATTTTTCAGGGCAAAATCAAGACATCAGATTTCATTCTCAAAACAAATCGAAAATGCAGAAATCAGATTTTCTTCAAAAGAATTGAAAAGCAGTGTATCCAAGAATAAATTTAGTGACGTTAGATGATGTTATTTCCACCCAGCGATAATTACATCACTACTTGGAAGGGATATCGAGTAAATTGGGATACTTGTTGGCTAGTTAAATTTTCATTATCACGTAAAAATCGGTGTTTCATATATTACTTAAATCTATGCTTATTAATCATTTATTTCTCTGATCTAATCGTTGATACAATTACAAATAGAATCATGAGGAATGCAAAAAAGCCAAAGAAGACAGTTAAAATCTGTAAAAGGGGAATTTGATAACTTGGAAGCAAATTATTCAATACGGGAATATCTGTAAGAAATGATTCATTAAACGTGTATATGCCACCTGTAGCGGAGATAGAAACCATCATAACGAATCCTAACACTGCAGCACCACTATATATTAATTGAATCCCCAGATGAGTTTCACAGATTTTTATTTTCTTTAATGATACAAAATAAAATCTGATAATCCCTGAAATGAGATAGAACTGCATTCCTACAACTGTCCACACTACTTTATATCCCAACTGTGATTGATTCATTGCTTTATCTAACCCTTGAATTGGAACAGACAAGTCAAAAAAGAATAAAATTGTATCAAGTATACCTTCAATATTGGTAAGAGAAAGGTGAAAGTCAACACCAGAGGCATCAATCAATCCCAGATAAGAAGCCACGAGAATTCCTCCCAGACCTATTAATCCTCCCACATGAGCAGCAAAATCTAGATTTTGGACAGTTTCTTCATTTATCCTGTTATGAAAATTGAGAATTTCTCTTTTTTGAAACAAATTCATCACTAATGCAAGTGAAGTGCAAATTGCTGTTACAAACCAGGCGCCGATGTGAAAATGTATAGAAGGAGCATGTAAGACCATAATTCAGTATTCCTATAAGTTAGTTCATTGTTAATGCCGTCTTTTGTTATAATAAAGTAAGCCTAGAATTATTACAACATTGATTCCAAGTCCTAAACCACCAAAAATCAATAATTCAGCAACACGATCGGATTGATGAAGTCCTGACGTCTCTAGTGGATCTGTGTCGGTTAGATTTTCTGAGATTTTGGAGCTTAAAGCGAGTGAAAAGTTAGCCCTAACTCCCCCCTGATGCACTGCATTACTAGCAAAAATGATTCCAATTGGAGAAGTAAAAGTAAATTCCACATCAGTTACTTCATCCGTTTTAAAAGGACGCATCATCTCAAAAAATTCTAAATTCGATTCAGTTTCATTAATCATTCCCTTTTCAAAATCAAGATCTTGGTCAATATCAGGAATTGGTGTATTAAAGCTATTAGCTGTATAATCAGCTAGTATTCCACCTTCTAAGAACCACCAAATATCCTCTCCGTTTTCCATACAAATTCCATCACCATCATTATCAAATTGGAGGCTTATCCATGTTAAGGAATTGTCGTATACAAAAATTCCAAAAATATGAGAAAAATTATGAGCGAACTTAATGTAGCCCCCATATTCAGGAATTGGTTTAGCAGGGACAAATGTCCAGAAAAGGCTAACATTGCTATCAGTCAAACAAGGACAGTCTTTTATTAATCTTGAAGCATTATACACATAGATATCTGCTTCAACTTCTAAGTTCTGAAAAGCTAAGATTAAGAGAACTTGAGTTTGATTATTACTCGTATCATTAGCGATTATTTCGAAGAATTTTATCCCATTTGAGAAGGTTCGAGAATCAACAATTGCCCTAAATTTCGAAGTTTCTGTATCATTTTGAGATAAAGCTAATTCTTTCGAAGATCCTCTCTCACGATAGATGACTTTGTCGACTGCTACATCATCAACCGCAGTTACTGTAATAAAAAACCAACCACTTATTACAGAAAGATTTTCAGGTTCTGTGATGGTTAAACTAGGTGCAGAACCAGTCTGAGATATGGTAGTGGGTTGATGTTTTTGTCTACTCGGATGATTAAAGCCGTGACTAGAAAATGAGATTTGAGAACTGAATATTATTGAAAAAAGGAAAAAAATGAGGAAACCTGAAGAAACCTTTCTGAAAAACATAAATTGCTTCGAACCGACTTTCGATTAAAAACTTTACCAGATCATACGAGAAAAAGATTTTACTTTAAATGAAGGAAAAAAATCGAAGGAAATGAAGGACTTTCTATGACCACAAGAGATAAATTGATCACCTTACAAGATATTCTTAGTGCTCAAGAAGTGATTGGTGACCAGATACTCGAAACACCCTTAATATTTGCATCGAATTTGGGAAAACTTTTGAATGTGAATTTGTACCTTAAAACTGAATTATTTCAAAAAATGGGATCATTTAAGCTCCGTGGTGTATTGAATAAAATTCAAACTCTTTCAGAGAAGGAAAAGAATAATGGAGTGATTACAATTTCAGCAGGTAATCATGCTCAAAGTCTTGCCTATGCTTGTAAGAATGAGGGAATTCGAGCTGTCATTATCATGCCGTCCTATGCGGCCAAGAATAAAATTGAGGCAACGAAAGACCTTGGTGCAGAAGTAATAGTGCACAAAGACAGTCATACTTTGATGGAGAAACTGAATGAAATTAGAGCTAAACAAGATCTGACCTTAATCCATCCTTTTGATGACGTATCAATTATCGCGGGACAAGGAACAATTGGATTAGAGATATTGACCGAGATGTCAATCATTCCTGACCTCGTAATAGTTCCTGTAGGTGGAGGAGGATTGATTTCTGGGATTGCAGCTGCAGTAAAGTTGCAATACCCTAATGTTAGCATAATAGGAGTGGAACCAATAGGTGCAGCAGCCATGCATGAAAGTCTTCTCAAAAACTCTGTTGTATCTTTAAAAGATATTAAGACTATTGCTGATGGTCTAGCAGCTCCCTTTGCAGGAAAACATACTTTAGCACATGTGAAGAAATTTGTAGATGAGATAGTTCTCGTGTCTGATGAAGAAATTATGTCCTCTATTCGTTTACTTCTTCTTCAAGGGAAATTATTGTGTGAACCTGCAGGCGCAGCAGGATTTGCAGCCCTGCTTGCTAAAAAGATCTCCACATCTCGAGATATGAATATAGTATGTGTCCTTAGTGGAGGGAATATTGAGAAAGCACTATTACGAAGGATTATTGCTGAAGAATGACACTTAGGAGATCTCATTGGATTGAAAGTAAATTTTCGTGAAGCTAAGAGTATAGTCACCAAAAGTAATATTCCTTCTATAGATTATGTGATTAATCCGTATACTGGATGTCAGCACGCGTGCATTTACTGTTATGCGGAATTCATGATTCGATTTACCAATCATAAAGGGGAAAAATGGGGAGAATTTTTGGATGTAAAGACATTCGACTTTGATAAAATGACGCCACAGAAATACAAGGGAAAAAGACTATTGTTGAGTTCCGTGACAGATCCCTACCTACCTCTCGAAAAAAAATATCTTAATACTCGTAAGATCTTGGAGAAATTAGTAGACACCGAGGCTGAGGTGTCAATTCTTACAAAGTCGAAATTGGTTACTCGAGACATAGACTTGTTTCAACAATTCAAAAATATTGAAGTAGGTATATCGATCAGTACCTTAGATGATGATTTTGCTAAAAAAATAGAGCGTGGAGCATCTAAACCCTCAGACCGGATTATAGCTCTCAAAGAGATTTCAAACGCAGGAATAAAAACATATACCTTTATTTCTCCCTTCTTTCCAGAGATAACTGACTTTAAGGCAATAATTAAGGCAACACAATCTTTTACTAACCAATACAGCTTTGAAAATTTGAACTTTCGACCTCACAATATTCCAAGAATTATAAAGGTTATTAACGCCAATTATCCTCAATTTTTACCTGTCTATGAAGAATTAAAAAAAGATCGAAATTATTGGAACTTGGTGGAAATGGATATCAGAAATTTCTGTGAAAAGGAGAACTTAAATTATAAAATTGAATTTCATCATGGTGGATTCTCAAAAAGTTAGATATTCAATAATTTGTACTATCGTATTCAGAAAATGAGAATTCGTTCAATAATTTTTTTAATTGAAGGAACGATGGGTCTTCAGAGTGCAGATGTCAAATCCAGAATTTCATATCCAGGTTGATCCACAGATAGAATCAATCGTAATGCCAGAAAATGTTAAGATTGGTTTAATGGTGGCAGAACACCGCAAAAAATGCTCTTCTCTTCAATGTTCATTCGATTATCATGCTTTTGCTATAGGACAATCGCCTTTTCATGTTCCGGAACCATTAGAAAACTCTCTTCGTGAAAATACCCATCAATCTCACTATAGTGCCTCTGTTGGTATTTCAGAACTTCGTGAGGCAATTGCCGAATTCAATAAGCGTTATTTTCGTTTTGATATTGACCCCAGTCTAGTTATCATTGGACACGGTACAAAGGGGGTCATTTTTACGATCTTTTCTCTGATTAAAGGAGATGTAATTATCCCAGCTCCTGCTTGGGTATCCTATGTGCCCCAAATAAAATTATTGGGAAAAGAGTATCATATTATCAATTTAAAACCTGAAAACAATTATAAACTCACTGCAAAGGAGTTAGACTCCTATTTATCTAATTTACATCGAGATCAGCATCTTTTGGTTCTTAATAGCCCTCATAATCCATCTGGAGCAGTCTATCGAAGGGAGGAACTTGAAGAGATAGTAGATGTGTGTCGAAAACACGGAATTCTTGTCTTATCCGATGAAATATATGCTCTTTCTACTTACGATCAAAAGTCCTTTGCCAGTATGCGATCTATATATCCAGAGGGGACTTTTGTTACAAATGGATTGTCTAAAGATCGTGGTGCGGCAGGTTATCGTTTAGGTCATTGTTTACTCCCCAAAAATTGTTCTGAAGAGCTCCAGCTTAATTTCAAAAAGATAGCTGCCACTATTTATACAAATGTTTCCACTCCTATCCAATATGCTGCAATCGCTGCTTATAAACAAAATGAAGTCATAGATGAATATATTCGAGTCACACGTGAAATTCATAGAATTATGGGTACAAATTTCAGTCGTGAGCTTGGAAAAATTGAAGGAGTAGAAGTAACCAGACCTAATGGTGGTTTTTACTTTCTTGTGAGCTTTAACAAATTAAAAGAGGGACTCCACAACCACAACATAAAAATTGCAAACGAATTATCAAATGCATTGTTAAAACATCCATTTCATATTGCTGCATTAACAGGGGACGCCTGTCTATTTAATCCCGATGATTTTACTGCCCGTATTGCATTCGTTGACTACGATGGAAGAAAAGCCTTTAATAATTATAGAGCCAACCCACCCCACACGGAAGAGGATGAATATGAATTCTTCAAAAAATATGCACCTCGCATGTTTCAAGCAATCTCGACATTTCAGAAGTTTGCAAACTCACTGAAGTAGTGGAATCACCTAACAATGTCTTCAATAGTCGAAGAAATACTACCAATTGGTAAAGAACTTAATGTAGCCTATATGAAACGAGCTGTTGATACAAGTAATAAACCTTACATTGTTTTCATACATGGGTTCGGATCTTCCAAGGAATTTTTCAGATTTGCTTTTGAAGATCCTTCACTCAAAGATTATCCTCTAATTTCACTTGATCTTATTGGTTTTGGAAATAGTACAAAACACGAAAAATTTAGCTATGAAATGTCAAACCAAGCTGCAATCATAATTCAGGTTCTGAATCAGTTAGAGGTGTGGAGATTTCATCTATGTGCACACTCCATGGGTGGATTGGTAGCGATGGAGATAATAGACCAAACTCCTCCTCAGGTTCTATCTTTTATAAATTTAGAAGGGAATCTCACACTAAACGACTGCTTTGTGACTGGAAAAATCCTTGATTTCCCACTTGAGGTATTTTTAGCTTCAGGAAGAGCAGAATTCGAGGAGCAGTTGGCAGATTATCCTTCTTATCTAAAAGAATTTCGAAAAGCATCATCAATTGCTCTCTATCGGAGTGCAGATGACACTGTCAGACTATCAAGTACTTCACGTTTAATAGAGGAATTTATTAATTTATCAATCAGGAAGTGCTATATCTATGGAGAAAAAAATAGAGGAAAATTTCCTTCGGAACAAATACTAGTTACTAAGGAAGTACCTGTATATTATATTATCGAGAGTGACCATGAAATGGCAGAACAGAATCCATCTCATCTCTATTCGACTATTAGCAAATTTCTGGGTGACAAATGAACTGTTCTGGAGAAATTAATGGAGACTAAAATTTTGACTGAAATAATTAAATTAGATACGATCAAGAAGATTCTTGAGAATTTCGATCCAATCAGTATAATTGAAGAGGGATTCATCGCATATTCCAAGGGTAAGGTAGTAGTTCCTCCTGTGGGTGAAATGATATTTGATGATCCAGATAATCCTGGAGATTGTCATATAAAATACGGATATATCAAAAACGATAACTTCTTTGTTGTAAAAATAGCTCAAGGGTTTTATAATAACCCAAAACTAGGATTACCATCAACAAACGGCCTTAATATATTGTTTAATCAAAAAAATGGATCTATAGAATGCATTTTATTGGATGAGGGTTATCTAACAGAAGTGAGAACTGCAAGTGCGGGAGCGATTGCTGCAAAGTATATGGCACCAAAGAATGTGAAACGAATTGGTATCTTTGGGACTGGTATGCAGGGGAAAATGCAATTAGAATATCTAAAATCTGTTGTTAAATGCAGGAAAGCAATGATCTGGGGACGAAGTGAAGCACAATTAAAGAAATATCAAGAATATATGGCCTCATCGGAATTCGAGATTGAGATTACACAAGATTCCACAGATATTACTGACACCTGCAATCTTATAGTAACGTGTACTCCCTCTAAAATTCCTTTAATCAAAGCAGACCAAGTTAAAAAGGGAACTCACATTACTGCAATGGGATCAGATACTTCAGAAAAACAAGAATTAGAGTCCAAGATTTTACAAATAGCTGATCGAGTAATTGTCGATAGTATCTCTCAAGCTGAAACCCGTGGGGAATGTTTTCATGCATTAAAGGATGGAAACATTGATCAAGCACAAATAATTGAACTAGGAAAAATAATAACGAACAAAGCTCTTCAACGAAAAAATGATGACGAGATTACGATTGTAGATCTTACAGGAGTTGCAGTTCAGGATATACAAATATCAAAAGCAGTGTACGAAGGTTTTTTATCCTTGAAAGAGAATTAAAAAGGAGTTCTTATTATGAAAATTGAGACATTTGAATTAGAAAGAAGGCAATCTGTTTGGGAGAACCGTGTGGAATATAACTTAACAGAAAGTGGTGTTCATCCTTATAAATTAACAGAACTTCTTAAACAAGAGGAAATAGATAAGCTCCTCTCATTGAGAATAGGTTACGGACAAACAAATGGATCAGATGAATTACGGGAAACAATCAGTCTCATTTATCCCAAGGCAGACCTTGATAATGTACTTGTTACCAATGGCTCATCTGAAGCCAACTTTGTTACAGTATGGAGTCTGTTAGAACCAGGCGATGAACTGATCTTAATGCTTCCAAATTATATGCAAATCTGGGGAATTGCACGATCATTTGGCATAAAAGTAAGGCCTTTTCATTTAAAGGAAAATTTGGATTGGCAACCAGATATGGAAGAAATACGTTCATTAATATCTCCTAAAACTAAAATGATTGTTGTCTGTAATCCTAATAATCCAACTGGAGCGGTTCTAAGTGAAAATACTATGAACCAGTTAGTTTCATTGGCTAAAGAATCCGATACCTGGCTATATGCAGACGAAGTATATCGAGGTGCGGAATTAGAAGGTGATGAAACACCCACTTTTTGGGGACGATATGATAAAACTATTATCGCATGTGGACTTTCTAAAGCGTATGCTCTTCCTGGGTTAAGAATTGGTTGGTTAGTTGGCTCTAAATCGTTTATTGAGAAAGCATGGTCATATCATGATTATACATCAATATCAACTGGATATTTGAGTAATTGGATAGCTAACAAAGCTCTACAACCTGAGATGCGATTAAAAATTTTAACACGGAATAGAGAGATGTTAAGGGAGAACTTAGGTATATTAATGGATTGGGTAAAGAAACAAGGAGACAAATTTACCTATATTCCTCCGAAAGCGGGAGGAATGGTGTTTTTACGTTACAATTTTCCTCTTAACTCTACAAAGCTTACCACAAAACTCCGTGAAGAAAAAAGCTGCTTTATTGTTGCGGGGGATTGTTTTGGAATGGATGGCTATATACGAATTGGAATCGGTTCTGAAAAGAATTATTTTCTTGCGGGTCTTGATTTACTAAGTGAAATGCTAGACGAGCTCTCCTTCTAATGAAGAATTAGGAAGACAGGATTAAATGGTGAAAACTTAACCCTCACCTAGAATATCTCTGGAAATTTTAGTTAAGGAGACACATCCCGTCATTAGCATGGCTTTTGCAAGAGTTTTCTGTAGAAAATCCATTTGGAGAAAAACACCTTCACTTCCTCCACCTACAGCGGCTCTAACAATATCTCGACCTATTAAGACTGCATCAGCACCAAGAGCAAGCATTTTTAATACATCATAACCTGTTCTAACCCCTCCATCAACGACTATCATCACCCCCATACCTTCAAGAGCATCTACAATCTCTGGTAATACGTCAGCAGTTCCAGGTGTATGATCCAGCACACGCCCTCCGTGATTTGAGACAACAATAGCTTTAGCTCCAGCATCAACGGCATCAACAGCATCTTCAACACACATTACCCCCTTAATAATAACTGGTAATGATGTTGAATTCACAAGATCAGTGATTTCATCTGGAGTTTTCCTGAATACTGGTTTATTATTTGTACGCATCGCATAGCTTCCCGCTCCATCTGTATCAACTCCAACTGCTGTTGCACCACTTTGTTCTGCCTTCTTAAAGAATTTTTTTATAACCGCTTGATCTCGGGGTTTAACAATCTTCACCCCGCCAGCTTTTCCTTCTGCAATGGCATCAAGGCCATATGAATCTTGCAAAGAATAAGTATATGTATCTCCACGCCATCCAATTGTTCCTGCATCTCGACAACCGTTGATTACTGCACGACAAAACTCCCTTTCGGTGATAACAGAGTCCCCCCCGAACGAGTTTACGCCAGAGACCGAAGCAGACATTATCGGCATAGATATATCCTTCCCAAAGAAATTAAATCGTGTATCTGGTTCTGAAAGGGCAATGTGGTCACTATCTATGAGCTTCATTTTGAGGGTGAGTTTACGTAGTGCCAACCAATTATTATGGAAAGACGCCCCACTTCCAATTCCACCAAACCCTAAACGTCGCCCATAATGCTGGCCTTGGCAAAATCGCGTTGGTCCACCATCACAATCCTTATACACCATACAAAATTGAGCTGCTTTTAGTTTTTCTCGTGCTTTATTACGAACATCTTCCAATGTCATTTGTTTTGTCATTATCTTCATCACGGAGTTATGTTATGTTTAATTGTGTCCTATTAGCGATATGAATCGATCAATGCTGTTAATTTTTCAATAGATACGTCACGTTGCCACAATGGACGGGTATCATTTTTGTAAATTTGGATGTTATCTTCGTAAGTAGGTCGTTCATTGATATAAAATATTCCAAGGGGTAATTTTTGTCGTTCTAACGCTCTTCCGACCGCTTCTTTTTGATCGAAAGGTGAATAATCATCTTCGAGATAGTAAGTATTCTCCCGATACCATTTGTATGTGTTTATTCTGTTGAAACTTACACATGGACTGAATAAATCAATAAAAGCATAACCTTTATGGGCTATTGCTTTCTTTAGTATATTTTTAGTTTCTTCTGCATGCCCCACAAATCCTCTAGCCACAAACGAAGCATTTTGTGCAATTGCAACTGCGATGGGATTGAAAGGAGTATTATAGACTCCAAGGGTTTGCACCCCAGTTTTGACACCGATTTCACTGGTTGGTGAGGCTTGTCCTTTAGTTAATCCGTAAACTCCATTATCATGAACAATATTGACTATGGATGGATTATACCTAATTGTATGGAGAAAATGGTTACCTCCCTCACTGAAAGTACATCCGTCTCCCGAAATAGCAAATACAGATAATTCTGGATTTGATGCTTTGATTGCTAAAGCATTTGAGAGATAACGACCGTGTAATCCATTGATCATATTCCCTTCAATGAAATGACTAAATTTTCCTGCTTGGCCAATTCCGGTGACTATAACAGCAATATTGCACCAAATATTGCTGTTATAGTCACCGGAATTTTCCTGCTTGGCCAATTCCGGTGACTATAACAGCAATATTTGGTGCAATATTTAGGTTAGCTAGCGTTTCCTTTAGGATTTTTAAGGCAGGATAGTTACCACACCCTGGGCACCAGTGTACTTCTACGTCTTTATCATATTCTGAAGCATTTACCATAATTATAACTCCTTTTCTAACTTACTCACCAATTCTTCGATTGAAAAAGGATAACCTGTATATTTGAGGATTTTACTGGTCATTTTGACCCCAAATTCGAGATATAATTGCTGTGCAAATTGTCCCGTTGCATTATTTTCAATCATAATGATCTTTTTTGCATTTTCCAAGTAATTGAACGTAGATTCATGAATCGGATAAACCTGGGAGAAATGCAGATATACCATAGAATAGCCTTTTTTGCCTAATTCGGTAACAGCATCCTTTACATTGTGAAAAGTACTTCCCCAACTGATTACCACAATTTTACTATTGCCATCACCTAGGATACTTGGTTTGATTGCTATTTTCTTTAATAGTTCTAATTTTTTAAATCCTTTATCAACCATCTTTCTTCTTACAATAGGATCCTCAGTAATTTGTGAATCTTGTGTATGAGTATGGCTATCAACTCGAATAAATCCTGTTCCTCGCCCAGGAATACCCCTCGGAGATATTCCATCTTCAGAAAACTCGTACCTTTTGTAACCTGATTTGGTTTCAATAATATGTTTCTCGACTTTTGTATCTTTATGATCCAATGATGGGATGTTGTAACTAGTATTAATGAAATAATGATCTGTTAGTATGATAACGGGTACCTGATATTCAGCGGCAATGTTGAATGCATGTTGTGTAACAGAAAAAGCTTCTTTCAAGGTGCCTGGAGCGTAAATAACTCTAGGAAAATCACCATGCCCTGAATAGAGTACAAGTTCTAAATCACCCTGTTCTGTTCGTGTTGGCATTCCAGTTGCAGGTCCAGGACGCTGTCCAAGATGTATTACCAAAGGCATCTCTGTCACTCCCGCAAGAGATAAACCCTCGGTCATTAAAGCAAAACCACCACCTGAAGTGGTTACTAATGCTCTTGCCCCTGCATACCATGCTCCAAAAGCCTTGTTTACTGCACTGATTTCATCTTCCGTTTGATCAGAAACAATTCCAAATTCTAAGCGATTTCGTGCTAGGAAGGCACCAACACCTGTACTTGGGGCCATTGGATAGAATAATACATAATTACAACCACCTGCAATTGCACCTAATGCTACCGCATCCCGACCTGATAGGAACAATTCTGAACCTACAGAAGGTTGATTAGTGAGACTAGGTATAGGTGGTAACTTATTACTTGCCATTATTTCATCTGCAAGATCACAACCTCGTTTTACTGCCTCAATATTATTATTAACAATCTTCTCTCCCTTCGATTGAAACTTGTTAGCCATTAACTCTACAATCAGTGCACGATCTGTTCGCAATATTCCAGCGAGAACACCAACAGCAACACTGTTGGAGTATACGCGATGTCCAATTTCTTCAGCGATTGCTTCGTAGTTAACGTCTACCATAATACAGGATTGAGCATCAGGATTTTTCTCAAACAGCTGTTTATCTCCGAGAATACAACTAGTAGGTGATAATCGATTTTTAACATGAGATACAGCCTCTTTAGTAAAGGGTACAAGAATATCAATTTTTTCACAATACGATTGGACTCTATTTGCAGATACACGGATAGTTGTGGAATTAGTGCCTCCTCGAACTCGAGACATGAATTCTTGTGTCGAGAAAACGTGCAAACCAGATTTTTTTAACGCGGTGGTAAGGAGTGTTTCAACTGTTGCAATACCTTGTCCCGCAGCACCGCACAGAACAATTGAAATTGAATCATTGAATTCAATCGTCATTTTCTATTACTCACATCCTCAGAAGTCCACTTCCAGTCGAAAAAAAAATGACTGGTTGGAGGTAAGGCTAGTAATAGTCAACTTGCGACTATTTTATTTGTCTAACTACATTGTTCGAGAAAAAACAAAGCAAAAAGGAAATGAATTTCAACGAATGTAAACTGTCTTGACATTGGTAAATTCTCGTATTCCATAGTAGGATAATTCTCTTCCGTAACCTGACTCTTTTATGCCCCCAAAAGGCAATCGTGGATCGGAACGTACATATGCATTAACAAAACAAGCACCTGCCTCTAATTCTTCAGTAGCAATTCGTTCCCCTTTTTTTGAATCACTAGTGAATACTGCAGCTCCTAATCCAAATACTGAATCATTAGCTACCCGAATTGCTTCAACCTCATTCTTTACAGGGATAATTGCTGCAACAGGTCCGAATAGCTCCTCATCATATGCAGGCATTTCTTTCTTGACATCACTTAAAACTGTTGGAGGATAAAATGCTCCTTTATTATCAGGAACCTCTGCACCCAATAAAAGACGTGCTCCTTTTGCAATACTATCTTGAACCTGCTTATGGAGCTCATCACGCAGATCATGTCGTGCTTGTGGACCTACAGATACATCTTCCCGTAATGGATCTCCCATCTTCCGGTTCTTCATATTATAAACGTATAATTCTTCAAACTTCTTCAGTTGTGATTCTACAACAATAAATCTTTTTGCTGCGATGCAACTTTGACCAGAATTGATCATCCGACTTGATACACACGTCAGAACGGTTTCTTCAATATTTGCATCTTCAAGAATAACATAGGGATCACTACCTCCTAACTCCAACAAAGTACGTTTTAACATCTTTCCTGCTTGTGCAGCAACAGCTCTTCCTGCATATCCACTACCAGTCAATGTAACTGCTTTAACAATTGGATTTTCAATAATCGCGTTAACTTCGCGGCTTCCCACTAGAAGGGTTCGGAAAATATTCTTCGGAAACCCTGCTTTATGGAATACTCCTTCTATAGCCAGAGCACTTCCTGGAACATTACTAGCATGTTTCAATACGCCCCCGTTTCCCGCCATTAATGTAGGGGCAACAAATCTAATAACTTGCCAGAAAGGAAAGTTCCAAGGCATAACAGCCAGAATTACTCCGAGAGGTTGATATGAGATGTAACTTTTTGAGGCATCAGTTTCGATTATTTCTGGTTTTAATTGGTTTTCTGCCTCTTCTGCATAATATTCACAAACCCATGCACATTTTTCAACTTCTGCCCTTCCATCAACAATTGGTTTCCCCATTTCTTGGGCCATAAGCGTTGCATACTCATTCTTGTTTTTACGAAGAACTTCTGCCGCCTTGTGCATTAACTTCCTTCTATGCGCAAATGAAGTCTTTTTCCAGTCTAAATATTCTTTTTGAACATTTTCAAGGATTTCTTTTACTTCTCTTGAAGTCATTTCTGGATATTCATTAATTACTTCATTAGTTAACGGATTAATTACTTTAAGTGTCATTTTTATTCCTTTCCTATCGCTCTTTTAGTCCTATGATTCCAGAAGACAAATTTTCTCTCCCAGTTCCTGAATTAATACCCTTTCATTTTCCGAATAGTCTACTGGAACATCTATCAGATGTACTCCAGGGGTATTAAGCTTCTGCTTTAATACTGACTGTAAATCATCTTCAGGCTTAATTTTGTAGCCAGATGCACCATAACTTTCTGCATATTTACAGAAGTCTGGATTAAGAAAGTCCAATCCATAATTTGTGAATCCTGCTGCACTCTGTTTCCACTTAATCATACCATATGCACTATCGTTTAAAATCAGAACAACTAAATCTAATTTCAAACGAACCGCGGTTTCCAGCTCTTGGGAGTTCATCATAAATCCTCCATCTCCACAAATTGCTAGGATCTTTTTGTCTGGATTCACTAATTTTGCTCCTATTGCACTAGGTAACCCCGCACCCATCGATGCTAGAGCGTTATCTAGTAAAACCGAGTTAGGAACATGTGCATTATAATTTCGAGCAAACCAAATTTTGTATACTCCATTATCTAAACAGATTATGCCATCTGAAGGTATCGCTTCACGGACTTCATGAACAATTTTCTGTGGGAAGAGGGGAAAATGATCAAGATCTTTTCCTTCTGCGATATGCTTCTGAAGGTGGGTTTTAACTTCCAGGAAAAATTGAATGTCCCACTTTTGAGGGGTAATTTGTTCTTTAATCTGCCAAATACTGTTTGCAATGTCTCCTATTACTTCTAACTGAGGAAAATAAACTTCATCGACTGCTGCTGACAGAAAATTGACGTGAATCACTTGAATAGGATTTTTTTCGTCCATTAAGAAAGGAGGTTTTTCTACTACATCATGACCCACATTAAGTATTAGATCAGCCTGATCGATTGCACAGTGTATGTAATCCTGGGTGGAAAGAGCAGCTGTTCCAAGATAAAGGGAGTGTCGTTCATCAATAACACCTTTACCCATTTGTGTGTTAATAAAAGGAATTCCTGTTTTATCAACAAATTCCTTCAACATATTCTGGGTTCGTTTTCGATTAGCACCAGCTCCAATTACGATCAGTGGCCGTTTAGCTTGTTCTAACATTTCAACAGCAGTTTGAATAGCTTTAACCTCTGCAGTCGGTCTACGAACTTTATGTACTGGAAATATTCTACATGAGGTGTCTTCTTGAGCAATATCCTCTGGTAATTCAATATGAACTGCTCCTGGCCTCTCTTCCTCCGCAATTCGAAAAGCTTCCCTCACTATTGCAGGAATTGTATTCCCATTAACTATCTGTTTAGTATATTTTGTTAAAGGCTTCATCATATGGACTATGTCCACAATTTGGAATTGTCCTTGTTTACTCTGTTTAATTGGTTTCTGTCCTGTTATCATCAACATGGGCATTGCGCCTAATTGCGCATAAGCAGCTGCAGTAACAAAATTGGTAGCTCCGGGGCCTAATGTCGACAAACAAACCCCAGTTTTTCCAGTCAATCTTCCATAAGTTGCAGCCATAAATCCAGCTGCTTGTTCGTGTCGGGTTAAGATCAAAGAAATACTAGATGTACGGAGGGATTCCAAAAAATCAAGATTTTCTTCTCCTGGCACTCCGAAGATGTACTCCACCCCTTCGTTTTCCAATGCTTGTACAAGCAGATCTGAAGCTTTCAAGATTATCCCCAAAATTCTATTTCGAGTATTCTGATTGTGATTCTTAGATCTAGTGAAATAATATTCGTAAAATCTCTTCGAGGATTGAAACGTGGGATTTCAATCTCTCTTGAGGTGTGATATGGTTAGCTTTATAATGAAATTAATTACACACTCACTTGGCTGGAAAAAAATGTTGAGTACTTTATCATATTCTCATGATCTCTTCTATCATTCACTCAACACTATGTGGCATTAAAATCTGAAAAGAGAAGTTTCCGAGCCAGCCAAAAAGAAAATGCTCTTCATTGCGGAAATCCTGCTTTTTATTATCTAAAATCTCAATTCTAGTTCTCTAGAAATCAGCTAAACAATTTTTTAACTAAATCACCCTCATTCAAGCCATCGTAGGAGATGGTGACTGTGCAAAACTCAGCAAATATAATAAAACAAAATGAAGAAGAACCGATAGCAATATTGATAATGGAGAAGAGTGGTCTCACCTTATTCTCCTATGAATTTAAAAAAGCAAATCTAATTGAAGATCAAATGATTAGCGGTTTTCTAACAGCCCTAAACGCTTTTGGGACCGCCATGTTTAGCGAATCTGGCATTATTGATCAGATTACCTTCAAGGAATACATCTTATTAATGCGAGAGGTTCACACGTATATATTTTGTTACATATTCAAAGGAACTACATTCTCTTCTTCCCTTCGTCGATTAGAAAGTTTTATTTATAATGTAACTAATATTGATACGCTTTGGAACGAATTGAATCAAGCCACTGATTTGAAAGTCAAGGTATATGATTCTATGCTGATGCACGAACTAATTCACGAAATTTTTTCATAACATAACAATTCTTACTTTAGAGCAGCAAGAACGGATTTTAGTTCAGAGGCATAATCAGGTTCTTCCCCTAATTCGCCCTTTTGGGCCATAAATACGATTTCATCATCTAGAAATCGAGGTATGACATGAAAATGAACGTGCATGATTTCCTGCATAGCTGCTTTTTCATTTCCTTGATAAACGTTTACTCCATCGCATTTTAAAACTTTTTTAACCGCTTTTGTCACACGACTGACAGTTGCACCTACAGCTTGTGCATCCTCGATTTCAATATCGTATAGAGTATCAGAATGAACTTTCGGGATTATCAATGTATGTCCCCGTGCGATTGGAGAGATATCTAATATAGCAATTGTTTTTTCATCTTCATAGAGCTTTGTACTGGGCATCTCTCCAGCTATAATTTTACAAAACAAACAGGTTTCCATTTTACCTACCTCTTCAAATGAAGAACAATCCATAAAGTTATGAATAATAATTTTTGGATAATCAAAAATAACTTCTGCTTCTGTAATCGGCTTCTATATACATGATTTTTACTTGTTTATCTTCTGGATTATATTTCAAGACTTTTAATAAGAAAAATTTTGATAACTCCCAGTTTTTTCGCTGATAATAGAATTTACCAAGTTTTTTCCAAGATTCTACAGATTTAATCCCGCTCTTACCGTCAAGAGGTCCTGAACTTTCTATATTCTTGTGAAAAATAGTAGTAGCACAATAGGGGCATTGTTTCAGTCCAACTATTTTCAAATCCTGCAAACACGAATAGCAGATGAAACGGTGACAGGTATCACATTCATATTCCGCATTTTGTGTCGTGTTAACCTCTGTACATAAACAACAATATACAGATGGATACTCTTCTCCTTTGAATGACCGTTCTAGCATCATACTCTGGGAAAAAGAAGAACTTGGCCTTATGTAAGGATTTCGATATTAGAAGTTGTACTCTTAAGCTTTAATATTTTCAACATCGATAGTATGGAATTGTTGATCTGATAAGAGACTTTAAGTAGCAAATATCTCAGTAATTCCTAGAAAAAAAACTTGGAGAACGGATTAATTTGAAACTCGGGGCAATGCAGCCTCTTAAGAAATATAAATTCTTGCAAGAACAGGTTTTTGAAGGCTTCTGGCCGTTCAATAAATTCCATTCACCCACGAATGTATTTCTGTTACTCTTTACTTACTTCATCTGGGGACTAGGTCTCTATTTAATTTATAAAATTCCCATAAACTTTTTGTTTGCAGGTTCATGTGGTGCCCTTGGATTATTCTTATGGACCATGGGTATCTTTCGTTATGCAAATGCACTAAGAAATGTTGAAATTGAGAGAATCAACAAAGTTAATCAAAAATTTTTGATTGGATTTCTTGAGAATCTGTTCCACCCATCTTCCATCATCTTGGGTGTGTTTATATTCACGATTGTATTAACCTATCTATTTTCTTCCCCCTCTCTTGGAGCAGAAAACTTCCTTACCCGACTTCAATCTGAAATGAATGTAACGTCTTTACCTCCACTTCTTATGATGTTCATTCTCTTATTAATCTTTGATCTTTGTTACAGATTAGGCTTATCACTATATCTGATATTTACTCAAATTAAAAGAAACCTCCTGTTATCTAAATACCTGGATACACCCTTATTAAAATCACATTTTTCCCCAATTAACATAAGGAATTTAGAAAGAGCAGATCGTTATCATTATTTATCTATCAGTGGAGGTTTTGCACTCATTCCCCTTGGATTATTAGACCCTATATTATTCCTTGTCTTACTAAGTTATCTTCTTATAACTTTCGGCCTTTCGACTGCAGTTCTTATCCACCTACGCTTAATGTATCTTCGTGCAATGCCAGATGGAATAATGAAGCTGATAAGATCTGCAAATTTTGCTCAAATTGGAACAATTCGACCAGAAAAAGTCCCTCATCTCACCCCCACCTTATTTATCTTTAACGGGAGAAATTTTTTCATTGCAACATCAAATAAAAGTCAAAAAATTAGAAATTTACGCTATTTCAACAAAATTGCTATATATATCGATTCTCAGAATCAAGAAGATTATACTAAAAGTGTAGGATTACTAACTATTGGACGTACAAGAATTTATGGCTACGATATAAGAACGGGAGTGATTTATTTTCTAATTATGGGATTTAGGATGATTCATACCTATTTCTTGTTTCATAGAAAGTACCCTCAATATATCAAAAAGTATTGGCGAGGGAGTAAAGATCTCCCCAGAGCTTGGCAAATTTTTCCTATTTTAAGTAGAACCATTATAGAAGTAATTCCTGAACAATTCTACCTAGCAAAAGCTTCAAGATCGGATTTAATGAAATTTTAAGGTAGTGAATGGCTAAATTGAGAGTGAAATGTGAAATTAACGGGAAGTGGTGTGAGCTCCCTGAATATATTTCACAATTCTTCATTAAGAAGTCAATGATTTACGTATGTACAATGGATCGGAGAAATAATCCATTTATCCAGTCATTGATTTTTGTAAATGAACCAGAGAAGTGCTCAATAATGTTACCCGTTAAAAAATCTTCACTAATCGCAGAAAATTTAAAGCACAAACCCTTACTCACACTTACTTTAGATAAGACACATCCAACAGATCCATTGGGGAACGAAGGAATAATGATTGAAGCAACAACCCGTTTATTATTGTCTCAAAATGAAGTACAGTGTTGTTATACTGATATTCAAAAGAAATACGGAATTGATGTTACTACAAAGATCTTAGGAATGGAGGTGTTATCGGATTATATGACAATACAGGCAACACCGCGAAAAATCGTTTATTGGAAAGGACCATTTTTCCAAAAATTCACCTGCCAGAGAAGGTAAAAGGATTGATACTTATCCATGTTCAAGGTGTTGTAACTGAAGGATCAAGATAATAAATTTCGACTTGGTAATGTTTTATCTCAGGAGTTCGGCCATAGCTGGCAGATGCTACGACAGGCAATCACAAATATTCCTGAACGTGAATGGAGTAAAAGAAAGAAAGATTGGTCATTTTCCCATACTATCTATCATATTATCGAGACAGCTGATTTTTACATTGGAAATACTCCCGAAGGAATGGAATGGGGGAAACGTGCGGGGTATTCATGGGAAAATGATAATGAAGAGGTTATTTTGAAACGAATCTCAAGCCTGACGAAGGAATATTTACTAGAATATCTTGATGAGATAGAAATTGAAGTTTCTCAGTTTCTGGAAGAGTCATCCGAACAGAATTTGTTTAGTACGGATGAATTTGATCATGGAAATCTGTTGATTATAAAGAAACTACTGTATCTCCTTCGGCACAATATGCATCACATCGGAGAACTCAATAAGGTCTTACGGGACACAGATAGTACACGTATTAAGTGGGAATGATATGAATTTCTCTTCTATACTTCGTGCAGACTTTCAAACCAATTCTCAAGGGATTCCAACCATTCGTTCAAAAAACCATTCAATTGAGCGAAAGTTGATTTAATAAGAGAATAGTGAATAAATTTCCCTTTTTTCCATCCTTGAATTAATCTAGCATCCTCCAGTATTCGTAAATCTCTTGAAATTGCTGGTTGAGATTTTTGTAATAGCGCTTCAAGCTCACACGAACAACGATCTTTCTTCCTTAAAGCATTTATGATTAATAATCTGTCTGTGTTTCCAAGTACTTCAAATATGCCTTTAAGAAATATAAAGCCCTTTTCTGATTTGAGACCTGTTGATAATAACTTTAAACTACCATAATACTCTTCAGCGTTCTGTATATCTTCACATTTACCTAATAATTGGATAATTCGGGTTTTAAATTGTTTTTTGTCTATTTGTGTCAAAATTATCACTATCTGACTAGAATAGATTATTAAGAACTTCTGTATCATAATTCTTAAATATATATCACATAAAGAAAATACAACCTATTTAGTAAATTCTCTTCAAGAACAAAATGCTTCTAGTGATAAATTATGGGAACAACTAAATCTTTAAGCAGTACACCGGAGAAAACAGAATCCGCATTAAGCTTATTTGAAAAATATCTCGTTGTGTGGATTCCGTTATGCATGTTAGCAGGAATACTCCTCTCGGAGTATTTACCGCAGATAAGCGAAACAATAGATAATATCCAAGTAAGAGGTATCTCCATTCCCATTGGAATTTGCCTTTTTCTAATGATGTATCCAGCAGTGTTAAATCTCAAAAGTTCGGAACTAAAAAAGCTTGGGAAAAATCCCAAACCCATAATTTTAACTCTTTTTTCTAATTGGATCATTGCCCCGGTTGTCGGTCTTGTGTTAGCCAACTTTTTTCTAGCAGGGAATGATCAACTAATCGTTGCAATAATCCTACTCAGTGCTAGTCCATGTACAGCTATGGTATTAGTATGGGGATTGATGGCGGAAGGAAATCAAGAACAAAATGTGATCAATACAAGTTTGAATACCATCACTATAATGATCTTTTATGCACCACTCGTTACAGTACTTACTGGTATCCAGAATATCCCTATCGACAGAGATAGTCTTGTTCTATCGGTTATCGTATTCATAGGATTACCCATCCTTTTGGGAATAGTAAGTAGGACTTATTTAATTTCAAAAAAAGGGAATCTCTGGTTTAATGACACTTATCGTCCAATTATTGGAAAAGTAGCGATAGCCTCATTACTTACAACGTTGGTTATATTATTTGCTTTAAATGGTAACACACTGATTGATAATACCGACCTACTTGTACAGGTTTCAGTTCCACTCATATTGGGTTTTATAGTTGTTGTTGGATATAATGTATTTATCACTAAGCTTTTCGGACTTCACTATAAAGAGGCAATTATTACAGTTATAATTGGTTCTTCGAGTCATTTTGAAATAGCTATTGCGACTGCAATTGCTGTATTTGGCCTGGGTTCAGTTGCCGCCCTTGGTACGACAATGGGATTATTCTGGGAGATACCTATAATGCTAAGCATTGTTTATTTAGGCAAATATCTCGGAAAAAGATCCTTTTGGAATATTGAAGCACAAAAATAATTCAGAATGGTTTTTTTACTAAGAAACGAAAATGACCCCATCCTTTCTGGGAAAGGAGATTCTCAAGATTATAGGGAGTACTATAAACCTCCGTATACACCAAATCCTCAAGATGAAAATCAGCGAAGAAATCGAGCAAATCTTCCATATGGGAGAAGAAATGAGGTACTCCATCTTCCACCCCACCCTGAATAATCAGTGTCTGTTCATCAATAATTTCGTTTTCTTTTTCAGTAAAATGACAGTCCTTATCTTTCGTTAAAAGGGTGCCATAGAACAGTCCCCCTGGTTTTAATACACGATAAACCTCTGATATTGCTTTTACAATGTCCGATCTAAACGCGTGATATATCACATTAAAGCTAATAACTAAGTTAAACTTATTATCAGGGTAATCAATTGAGGTTATCCGACCCTGTTTAACCTCAGCCGATAAACCAGCTTTTCCCAGCCACTGTTTAGTTGCTTGAACAGCTTCCTCTGAGATATCACTTGCAAACACCTGATACCCTTGTTCAGCAAAAAAGACTGTATGGCGCCCAATTCCACAACCAAGGTCATAAACCTTTATTCTTGGGTCATGACCAAGCGAAAAAACTAAGCTCATTGTAGGCCCATCTGGCAGTTCCCATCCGCTCTTATCCTTAAGTTCTAGCCACTTCCACCCTTCTTGAACAGATTCTTTGTTCATATAGAGTCCTCATATTTCACGTTATGATACTTTTTCCTTTAGGTTATCTCTTCCGCTCGTTCTTGCCCTATTAAATTGTATGATAAAGGTAGAAATGAGTAAAATGATTAAGCCAATCCATTCGTTTAGCAGTGGTATCTCCTCGAGGAATATCATTGAAAGGAATACGATTTGGGGGAACATCGTTCCATTAATTATAGAAATATCCATGGCCCTAATTTTCCGCATGGCATTATTCCATAAAGTAAATGCCAGAGCTGTGTTTACTACTCCGAGCCAGAGAATCATGCTGAAAGATGTAAAAGAAATATACGGAATTTCTTCAAGGCCAATGGCAAATAATAACAGCAAAATGGAACCAACACTCATACTTATTGCTGTGATAAACAGTGGGTGAAGAGAACTCTCACGGTTTATACTACGACCGATTATTGAAGATAAGGCATTTACGATGACTAAACCAAGCCCTACAAGCAAACCTGAGGTAGACACAGTCACAAAGTCAAACGGAAAAAAGTAACTTAGAATCCCAATCAACGCTATCAGAAAGAAAACGAGTTCAAATCGACTAGGTTGTTCATGGAGTAAGAAAAATGAGAAGACAATGACAGCAAAGGGGGTTAAATTCAGGAGAAAGGATACTGTTATTGAGGGCAATAAAGATAGGGCTAAAAATTGGCCTCCTTGTGTGAAAGTAATGAATACTAGTCCATAAATAAAGAGCATAATCCACGTTTTTCTATCGTTTTGTTTCAAACTATTACGCTGAGCAGGGTCGAGGAAAACCAATACAAGAAGCACAAGGGAGCCAATTACGTATCTGAATCCTGCAAAAAATAGTGGAGGTAAATCTTTTAATCCAAATTTGATTATAATCCAAGAACTACTCCATAGAACTGTTACAAAAAGGGCTTGTGTTACCGCAAACAAATAATCTTTAGAAAATTGATTTTCCATTTAAATACCCTGGATTCGAGCAGATTCAACGTGAATCTTTGAGTAAAATAAATTTATTTGACCAGTTTAAGTTTTGATTTATCATCATTCAAAAGGAGCAGATTAAGAACTAACATCAAAATTCTTTACTAAGAAGTTAGAGTAAGTGATCTAACATGCTCATCCCGATATTTGTAGCACTGGTTGGAACTATAATCCTCAATATTGGGTTTGTGCTTCAAAAAAGCGAGGCAGGCAAACTTCCTCCTTTTACACTGAAAAATATTAAGGAGACCTTACAGCAAATTTTGAACTGTAGAAAATGGCTACTTGGAACATCCTTAACTACAATAGGATGGCTTTTTTTTCTCATTGCAATAACGATGGCCCCTTTAACCGTAATTGCTCCCCTTAGCAATGCTGGTGTAATTATTCTTGCTAGTATTGCGGTTTTCTATTTAAAGGAGTCTCTTCACATCTATGAATGGATAGGTTTTATTGCAATCCTTATCGGAGTAATATTTATACCCATATACTCTATACCCGTGACTAATGAACCTGTCAAAGTTGATACTCTACAACTTGTGTTCATAACAACTATTTTTCTTATAGGATTAGCAGTCTTAAGGATTAGTCAAAAGCTATTTTTTCCTCTAAAAAATGGCAGTATCTTAGGTATTGCTTCTGGAGTGACGGCGGGTTTAGGCTCTGCATTCACAAAATTGGTGAGTTTGGTAGGAGGGGAAATAATTCCACTTCTATTCGTGTTGATGCTGGTAGCTGTATTTCAAATACTCTCATTTTTGACACTACAGACAGCCTTTCAGCAAGAGCGTGCAACAATTATCGTTCCCTTGTTTAACAGTTTCGCCACTCTTCTTCCCCTCGTCTATGGTGTCTTTATCTTCTCTGAAATTGTACCTATCGGCCAATTGGTGGGCATTCTATTAATCGTTCTGGGTGCTTCTGCATTATTTCAATTTAGTGGGCAGGAGTTAAACGTAAATAGGCAGGAGGAGGACTGATGCCAGAAGGCCCAGAGGTTGAATCAGTTCGAAGAGAATTACTTCAATTAATTAATCTAGTTGTCGAAAAAATAGCTTTTACTCCCCTTTCACAAAAATATACCAAATACCAAGGAAAAGAGGAAAAGTTCTCTCAATTTACAAATCAAAAATTGCGAAACGTCCATCGCTTCAATAAATTCCTTGTATGGGAGTTTGATAAAGCTCCTGTTATCTTAAATCATCTTGGAATGACTGGGAGCTGGACGATGATAAGCTCGTTAGAGGAATTATCTTCAAAGACTACTCACCCAAAGGTAATTGTAGAAATGCGCACCCCACCTCATGCAATCTTTGATGATAGCAGGAATTTCGGTCAATTTAGACTCTTTTCCTCAATAGAAGCTGTAAAGCAATATCCCCCAATCAAAAAGGTCGGAATCGATGGATTAGCAGAAGATTTTCCTCTTGGGGAATTTATCGATCGTCTTGCTGAACAACGTTTTCAAAATCGGCAGATTGGAGATCTTTTAATGGATCCTAGATTAGTGGCTGGTATTGGTAACATTTACAAGGCAGAAATATTATTTGAAGCAAAAATACACCCTGAACGAACTGTCTCAACCTTATCAACTGAAGAAACGACATTGCTCGGGAAATCTATATCGAAAATTCTTTTAAAAGCATTCTATGACAAAGGAAGCTCCTTCGACGCTAGATATAAACTCCCCTCTGGAGAAAGTGGAGGAGCACAAAGATGGCATAAGGTATACCAACGAATCGATCAACCCTGTGACAAATGTGGATCATTGATAGAAAAAATCATACAAAAAAATCGAAGTACATACTACTGTCCCACATGTCAAGACTAGGTTGAAATACCCAAGGAAAGAAAAGAGAGGGTTGATGAATAAATTCATCAAAAAATATAGAATGTAAGTACAAACTCAGTTTGATTTAAAATCTCGACGTAAAGGTGTAAACATTGGAACATATAAGAGAGGAACCCAATCTTTGGGATTAGGTCGCCATCGACCGACAACAGCTTTAACTTCTTCACCTTCGGTGAAGTTACAGATCTTAGGATTGTAATTAAATCCTCTTACCATTCCCTGATCAAACATTGCCCAATAGGGATTACCAGGTTGACCAGCAGATTTTTTCGTTCCAGGGTTGTAAAAATGAACATTCTTAATTTTTGCTCGTTTAGGAATTTGAACTGTTTGTAACTCTTCTCCACAGATCCTTTTCGCATCAGAACTATTTTTCTGTATGCCACGTAAGCATTTACCTTTGAGTGCTTCGAATTTCACTGGTGGGGCAAAATCTGGGAAATTTTCTTTGCTCCAACTATCACCAAAATAGACGGCCCCACATTTTGGACATCCTTCAACTTCGTAATATTCTTTTGATACTGGATCATATTCAATTAAAGCAATATGTTTAGCAGCATTGTCTGGATTATCTCGGAATCTGATATAATCATCAACCGAGATTTTCTGTTTGTAATCTATTTGTTCTTGAACAGTAGGAACTCCATTAGTCGCGGATTTGGATCCATTCTGTTTCACGGTGATGCTAATAACATCTGAACCAGCTCCTGAACCATAGAGAACTGTCATGATCTCGTCACCTACCTTAGCCCGTTCAATGGCATCACACAATGCAGTAGGCACAGTTGCAGAATATCCATTAGCGATTTGGGGTGCTAAATTGGACACTTTGACTCTTGGTTTAATACCCAACATTTTACCATCTGTATCAAATTCTTTCTCGGCAAGCTTGACCTTATAATGATTTGAGACGTCAAGTAAGGCTTCATTCGGGAAAGACCCATTTGGACTGTGGATAACCCAAGTTTTGTTAGGGAGACACTTAGGGTCAATCGAATACCGTTCCACATGTTTCTTGACAGCAGATAAAATCATTCCACGAAATGCTAAGCTCGTCCCTTGACCCTCATGTTCAGGAAAACTCTCTCCTTCTTTTCTCACGAAATCAGAAAAGTCGTAATTAACAGAAGTACGCCCTTTAAGTTCAGCAATTCCATTGTCTTTCCCTAAAATAATTGTCGTTGAATAGAAAGAAGCAGAAAATTCCAGATCGTCACCAGGTGCTCCTTGAGACGCATCGGTAGCAGTAATTGCGACATATCTACAACGATCCGCATCAATCAATGCCGCACCAATTTCTAAGAATTCACCAAAAGGTTTACACGCAAACTCTCCACGAACACCAAAACGCAAATTCGTTAATCCCGCTTTCCCTGCAATTGCTGTGCTAGATTTTACAGCATAGGGATAGGATTCAGATACCACAAATAATGCGTCGATTTGCGTAGGTTCGATATCTGCCCGCTTTATTGCATAATTTAAGCTTTGAATACCAGCAGTTAAAGCATCTTCATTAGGTCCAGGGACAATTTTTTCTCGCAATAAGAGACGTTGATTATATACCCACCGAACAGATCTTAATGCTTTACCTCTGAATCGGTTAACAGTATCTTTCATCATTCTGAATGCAACTTTATAATGTAATTGCGACATAGAATGATAATGATCGACTAACTCCTCTATTTCCAGCCGATTGACAGGAATGAACGAAGCGATTGATTTAATTTCAGCCATAAGCTACAAATCCAAATTCAATTACGTTACATAAAAATTTATGTTGATAGGTCTTATAGATACTTCCATTTTGATCCTATTGGCAGGAATAAACGAGGCGGTCGATTCTTTCACAGCCATTAGTTACCATGTCCAGAGTAATTACCTAAGATGAAACAATGCGAGTACTGTTATGCGAGAGGCAATACCAGTCTCTGTGCTTCAGATATAAAAATTCTTTTATTTATTATTTTAAGGTTTCTAGAGACTTTTTTCCGACAAAACAGCGAGATGGGTATGTGCAAGGGGTGAGCAATTAACCGATTGGTTCACACCACAATAAATATTTCCAAATAATATGAAAAGTTAATCATTTGATATCCTTGGGTAAGTCTCGAGGGGCAGTTTATACTACTCGAACGATCCATCCATAAGGATCTTCGATGTTCCCATATTGAATATCGAGAAGCCTTTCCGTCAATTTTTTCGTTAAAGTACCAATCTGAAAATTATTTATAATATGATCTGCTTCTTGATAATATAGGCTACCTACGGGAACAATCGAGGCGGCGGTTCCCGTTCCAAAACTTTCTGTCAACGTACCTTCCTTGAGCCCCCTAATTATTTTGTCAATCGGCAGTGCTTCTTCTCTTACAGTATATCCGAAATCTCGAAAGATTTTGATGGCACTATCACGCGTAATTCCATGGACAATGGTATCACTCTCTAGGGGGGTAGTATAAATCTCTTCATTAAATACAAAAAAGATGTTCATGGCTCCGACTTCTTCTACATAGCGTCTATGAATAGCATCCAGCCATAATACTGCATCATATCCCTTATCTTTCGCTTTTTGTCCGACAAACAGGCTTCCCCCATAGTTTCCCCCTGTTTTGGCACTCCCCATTCCTCCTGGAGCAGCGCGTATATACTGCTCACTGACATATATTTTCAAAATTTCTGGGAAATATGACTTTGACGGGAATAGAATAATGAAAAATAAGTATTCGTTCGAGGCACGTAATCCGATACTTGGCTCCGTTCCTATCATTGCAGGTCGTATGTATATTGTCGATCCCTCAGACTTTGGAGCCCAATCTTTTTCCAGAATCAGTAATTTCTTTAATCCCGATAAATAAATCTCTGGATCAATTTCAGGCATCATCATACGTTTGGCAGAGAGATTGAATCTTGCTGCATTTTCTTCCGGACGAAAGAGGTTAATGTGGCCGTCTTGGGTTCGAAAAGCTTTTTGACCCTCAAAAATAGTTTGACCATAATGAAAACACACTGCAGTAGGATCTAAGATGATAGGAGCGTATTTACTAATAGTTAAATCTTGCCATGATCCCTCCTTATAGCTAGCTGTAAACATTCTATCGGTTTTAATTTGACCAAAGCCAATGTTGTCTTCGGATTTATATTTCGGTTTCAATTCAGAGTCAGGAATATTTTCGACACTTATCTGAAGATTTTGCATAACTTTCAAGCGGAAGTTATTACACCGATTAAATAGGTTTGCTCTGAGCGGATATTTTTCACTACATACATAAGGATAATAACTGCATAATCTACTTCAATCGCCGAAATGTGGCGTGTATTAACAATTTGGAACCGTTATGAAAAGGAATTTCTTGATCCATCTGGAATGATGAATGGTCTAAGTTTGGGGGTAGGTGTCTTTGAGAGAAAGAGGAATTGGAGACGATACTTGCGCATAGCTCTTCATAAAACGAATAGAACTCTCCATCCATTAATCAGAATGATTTCTATGAAAAATAAAATTGAAGAAAGGTGAAAAGTTTATATTACTTTTTCATATCATATTTTACTCAAAGGATCACTCGACTTATAGAAATATTTCATTCATTTTTTATTTTTTTCTGATCCAATGGAAGCTTGGAACCTCGTTAAAGGTGATGTACGAGTAGAAGAAGCGGAGTCGTAAGAGTGTGTTTTGACTACTTCTGATCTTATGTCTGGAGATATTCTATTTATCTTACGAAATTTATTCCCTCTTCTTAGTAATAGAAAGGATAAGATAAGATAATTAGCAGATATGGAAAGAAAGCTGATAGAGAATAGGAATAAAACACTTCAATCTTACTTGACCCTTTTTATTACTCCTTGATAGATCAAATAACATTAACCCACCAATTTTTCATTGCAAATTCATATATTTCCTGAACAGTTTGACCTATCTCTGTTGTATTAAACTCTTGTAGAGATGAAATAAGTTGTGCAAGATTCTTTCCCAATTCTTTCTTACTTAAATCTCCTGGATCTTCTAGGTTGGAATTATAAAGTTTCTTTAGGTCTGGAACACTTGAATTTCTGCATTCATTAATTTTACTTATTGTAAGCGTTAATTTATTACCATGTCTATTTGCTTGAATATTTAAAGCTTCAAGAATCTGATCATTAGTGAAATATGCCCATTCAAAGGAAGGAGAATGAATTTTGATTTTCAAATGATCTGATAGATAATCCAAAGAATCACTCGGTATCTGATGATAAGCATTTCTTATTCGATCAATAGCTTTCTGGATAAATAAGTCGATTTTCTTCTTATTATTAAGAATTTTTTTCCATCTACCTTCCTTATCTAAAAAAATAAAGCATTTGGCTAAGGGAGCCCGTAAATGATAGTATTTGTTATCGATGTCAGTGCCGATTCTTGGTTTTAAGAAATGAAAAAGAAGTTCCTGGAAGTTCTTATCTACACCCGAAAGATTATGGATATGAATTTTTGCTCTAGTATAAATAAAAACACCAGTGGATGCAAGTTCATCAAAGAAGTTCTCTTCTGTTGTTCCTTCAACAAGCAAAAATAAATATGGAGAAGGATGAATTTGATACTCCAGTAATATTTGTTCAAGAAAATCTATGTTTGAATACCCCCTAATATCTCCATACCTCTTATCTTTCCATAAAGCTGTCTGTTGATTCAACAATTCATCTGCATTTGGTTGAGTAATATTTAGGACATCTTCTATAAAATACTTAAGAATTTCTTGCTTTTCGTAGTAATCCTGGGCAATTAGCGCAGGACCAGACAGTTTTTGAAGTTTTTCGTATGTAATAAATCGTATTAGAATAAACCATTCTTTCAAAGGATCTCTCGAAAACATATTTCGGATTAATTTTTTTCTCCAAGTTTCGATATGTTCGATATTTAGACTCCATTTTTCCAAAAGCTCTTTTCTATTAACAGTTTGCCTCTATTTTTCCCATTCATCCCAAGATGTCTGGTTTCCATTTGGTACATGATAATGAATTCGAAATTTTTTTGAGTAGTCTTCTCATGAACATTCCTCAAAAGAAAAAGAAAGTTAAATGGTGAAGATACAATAACGAACAGAAACAAAATAAATCCACGGATTATCATAAATTTCAGTTATTTGCGGAAAGCCCCCATTACCAAAATTAAAAGGTGAGAAAAATAAAGAATGCTGATCCAAGTGAACCAATAGAATTCAATTTTTTCAACGAGCTAGGCCGAAAAGTGGTTCATTTATCAGTTTTAATTATACCGTTTTCATATCACGTACTTAATTTTGAAATTTGGTTTATACTTCTTGGCCTTTTCAGTGTTTTGTGTTTTTTTATACCGATAGAGCTGTATCGGTTAAAGATTAATCAAAATACAAGGTTAAATTTATTTATGAGAGAAGCGGAGAAAGAAGATCCAGCAAACTATATCTTCACTACTCTTATTTGGCTGCTTGTTTTACTTGGTGTTGATCTGTTTTATCCAATGGAGATTGCAGAACTTGCTTTAGTAGCAACTGTACTAGGTGACTCTGCAGCAGCTCTTATTGGTAAAGGAGTAGGAAAACGTCGTTTACCTTTTACTCAGGAAAAAACGGTGGAGGGGTACATTGGTGGAGTGTTTTTCACATATATAACCGGATATCTTTTTCTATATATTATAGGATCACCTTCGTTAGGCCTTCCCCTCTTACCAGCCATAGCTATTGCATTTCTTGATTTTTTTGAAAATTTGCCTTTTTGGGCGGCTGATAATCTTTTTCATCCTTTAATCTCAATTTTTTTAGCATATTTCCTAATTCTCTTTGACATAATTAAGTAAGAAATGTAAATCAGTGATTAGAAATACTGTATTATTCTGAAAAATTGCCTATTAAAGTGGGATTATCCGATTTGAATTGCATAAACTACAGATATTATTACTGACGAAACATCTTTTACAGTAAGGAGTATTGCATGAGGGATTAGCACATTTCATTATAGCAATGTCTCCACAAGTATAACACCTTTTTTCGATCCAAATATTCCATGAGAACGACTAAAACGTTTAATTCTGTAATAGATTATTATCAGAATTAGGAATGAAATTAGAAAAAATTGTTGTTGATTATAGTTCTTCTTTACCGTTTGAACTTTTTTATCAACGGTTAATTGAGGAAGGGTATCGTCATTTCTTTAGAAATGATATGATTAGAAAGGAGTTAATAGTCTTCTTTACTCAAGAAGGTTGGAAATATCATGAATTTAAACTCGTAAGTCAGTACAAAATTACTCTGAACCTTCTTGTTCGTTTCATAAGGAATAAGATCTTTTCTCATCAACGAAAAATCCCAGAAGAGATGTATATAATTGGTTTAAAGCATCTATATCGCGAATTAGAAAATCGGGGGATCAATCTAACCCAGGAAATCGCAATCCCTGCACATGCCCATCTATTGATGTTTTTTCCATCTTAGACTTTCCTAGCTCTTTATTTCTGCCGTATCAGTTCGGGAATGCAGAAAAGTTTTTTCAAAAAGTGTGTAGAGTACTGCGAGAAATACTAGGAATGTATATAGCGCTAAAAACCAATCCAGGAGGTTTAAAATCAGAATTATCCAAAAAATGTATACATGACTATGAGAAATACCCTCGGGTTCATTTAAGAGTATGTTTCCTCTTATTGCCATCATGCTGAGCCATCCTAATAGTGAATACATGACAAAAAGAGTAAACCAAACATCTAATGTTATAATTGAGGTTGAATCCAACTGAAGAGTGAAAAAACCATCAGAATCTTGTATGTGAAATCCTAAGGCTAAGAATAGAGGGATAGCTTTCCCATCTTCTAACGCACTATCTAACCATGAGCCTATCTTACTTGAATTTTCTCTCATTCTTGCTAGCTGGCCATCCACACAATCTAAGATAGCGGAGATCCAATAACAAAAACCAACAAGAAAGAGGAGAAAAATATTATTTTCGGCAATAAAAAGAATTCCAGCTCCAATAAGTACAATTATGAATCCTACCCATGTAATTCGATTTGGAGTAATTACATTTATTGGATAGATCAAGTTTGTTATTGGTGTCGCAATTCTCCTACTAATATGGAACGTGAAATCCTCCTTCTTATATGCGTCATCCTCACTTTTTTCTATATTAGGTTTCCCATATGCTAAAAGACGTTGTAAAGACATAGATTTTTAACCTCTGAAGATGAATTTAGTACAAAATCCTCTTATCTCAAAAATCATTATATAAAATTTTATTAATTGATGATACTGGCTTTTAGATCAAAAATTTCAAAATGTTATATTAAAATATTGTCTCTCTATTCAGCTCGATTTCTTGGAATCCTCTATAACCTTTGTGACAAAATCTTTGTAATCCTGTATAGATGATCGATGAATCCAATTATTTGTATCTAATAATCCGTTCACATTTGTTTTAAGCACTATTAGAGGCCATACTACCATAATACATAATACTTGGATTATCAGAATGTAATCATTAACGAATTGTAAAGTGAAAATGCTAATTATTACTAAAATGGCTGACACAACAAGCAGTGATCGATACCTTTTAATTAGAATATCTTTTGATGCTATTTTTGACTTCTTATAGTGATAATCGTGAATTGTAGAAAATATCGTATAAAGGAAGATACAAATGAAGTATGACACGAATGCATCAATTATATAGTGGTCTCCAGTTAGGATCACAACCCAAGAAGTAATAATTATTGCTGATCCGAATAGTGCTTCCCAATATTTCAGATTTTCAGCTTTTGCAGCAATATATGGAACAGTTAACGCCCAAATGTGTCCAGACGGAAAAGCATTATATTTTATAGAAATTAAGCTATCTCCAAAAGGTACAACTAGGATACGATAATGTAGCTCGGAAAATAATCGTACAGGTGGAGCTGTCGGAAATAACCAATAGCCAGAAATATCGATGAGAAACATTATTGTTGTTAGAGCGATGTAAATGTATGGTTCCCGTTGACGATATTTTTTTTCTCTGATTATCAGTGTAAATAGCACTAAATAAGCAGTTGCAGAAATAGAAAGAAATCCATATGTATAGAACAGAGCTGCTGCAATACCAATGAGTGAATTAGTTGTTCCTAATGCTTTCTGGGCAAACACTGTTAAAAATTCATCAAAGACAAGATAACTTTCAGTTGATCTAAGATATTCATCATAACCCCTAATATCCACAAAAAGATATAATACCCTGTAAACGATTGGTACTAATACAAATAAAATTAAACAAATAATATTGAATTTATTCACTGCAATTTGATTGTATAAATTTTTTACTGCACTTATAGAAATAAATTTGATCTCTTTAGTAATATTTTCCAAAGATCTAGAATCTGTAGAAGGTGTATCCATAGTACTTTCAACTTTTAAGGGAGATTTGGGTATTTTTTTGGTAATAGCAATAATATATTCTTATTTAAAATTATTGCTTATCTTACTACTGAAATATGAAGTTCAAAATCTCTGCAAAGGAGGTTGATTCCATACTCTTGAATATTATACTCTTTTTTTCATGAAAATAAGTTTCTTTCTAAAAACGATGGTCTCTTTTTTCTTGGTAATCATCCTAAATTTAAACCACTTTATAGAATGCTTCCTTAACCATTAGGAAATAAAAAAAAAGGGATAAATTAAGGTTTTGAGATGAAAAACTACAAAAATGATCATGTTCTGCCTTAATGCAACGGGGTAGCAAAACAAGAGTTATTGCAGCAAGAATTATTTTCATATGGGAAATAAATAGGGTGTATGTTTGAGGGTTTAACCAAC
>JAEOTQ010000061.1 GCA_016839785.1 Candidatus Hodarchaeota archaeon
AAAAATGTTATTAGAAAATCAAGATCCTTCTGGAACGTGGGATAATGGCCTTTATAACCCAAAATGGACTTCAACAACATATACATTGCTTTTGCTCAGAAGATTGGGAATAAATCCTGGGAACGAACAATGTAAACTTGGAAGTCGAATATTACTGGATAATGGACTCATGAATGATGGGGGTATTAACTACTCAAGAACTAAAATCACAAACAGCGAAACCTGCATTACAGGACTAGTTTTTGGAATCCTCTCGTATTTTAACATCAAAGATAAAAGAATGGATACAATTTTTGACTATTTGGTAGAAAATCAAATGGAAGATGGTGGATGGAATTGTCGATATCCATTGAAAGGGGCTACCCACGCCTCGTTTCATACAACACTGATGGTTTTGGAAGCGCTTCATGAATACCAAAAATCCTTCAGTAAGAATAGATCTGAATTACAGGGAATGCAACAACGAGCACATGAATTTTTACTACAACATGAACTATACAAATCTCATCGGACAGGGAAGACTGTAAGTTCGAAAATGACTATGCTATCTTTTCCTCCTAGATGGTATTATACGGTGATAGCAGCATTAGATTATTTTCAACGAATAAATCATAATCTAGATGAGCGTTTTACTGATGCAATCAGATTGATAACAAAAAGAGAGAAAAACGAGAAATGGCCACTTCAAGCACCCATAAGAGGAAAAATTTGGTTTAATATGGAATCAGGACACCACCCAAGTCGATGGAATACCTTAAGAGCACTTAGGATTTTACAATGGTGGAATCGAATAGAGTCAGATTTTTGATTGAGACCCTATTCTCTGATATCAGAGTTAGATTGTATGATTAATTCAGCAATTCTGTTGAGAATCTCGAGTGCAAGATTTACTTCATCTTCGAAAAAAGAATTAAGAGCAACAGAGGAATTCACATTTTAGTAAGGAGTTAGGAAATGGATTCGATTGATAAAGGGATAATTGTAGACCTTATGATGAATGCGAGGATAAGTTACCAAGAAATGGCAAATAAATATGGTCTATCAGCGAATGCGATAAAAAATAGAATGAAGAAGATGTTCGCAGTAGGTATGTTCAAAGAACACTACATTGCATTCTCAAATGCTATGGTCGATTGTGAACCCTTTGTTTGCTATATTGATACGGATTGTACAGAGGATATAGATACATTCGCAGATAAGCTAGGGAATGACTTTAGGATAAATACGGTTGGACCTTCCTCAAGAGGTCGATATTTTGTGTTGGGTATTTATCCCAACGGTTCAACTGGACTCTCTGAGTTGGGTAATTTTTTCCGCAGTTTTCCATTTGTTAAAAATATTGAACTATTTCCTACTATATCTCCAAATGGTACCAAGGTGCAACTATCACAAACGGAATTAATAATTCTAAAAAATTTGTTTGAAAACCCAAGAATTCCCATTAGTGAAATTGTAAGACGATCTGGTATTGCTCCAGGTATGATTACAGATATTCTCAATAATTTAATTAATACTGGTGTAATAGAGACAGGTACTCGTATTTTACCAAATGCTGGAGATCTAATTTCATTGATATTTCGAATTTATTTTGATGGAAAATCTACCTCAGCTAAAGAACTCTTAAACTGGATGAAGAATGAATTTCCTGATGATTTTGCTATGCCTGGTAATATCTCAGCTATTCAGTCGAGCTTTTCTGCAATATTTTCCGTCGTCAAATTGAAGGAGATACATAATATTACCCAAAGATTGCGCCAACATCCACATATTATTAGTACTACGACTTTTATTTGGGAACCAATTCGACTGTATTCAGATCTCAGAACAATTCGCTTGAAAGAAATGATAACTGAGACTGGTTCGAAAAACTGAATGATTTCATTCAGCTTTTTTTACGGTAAGACTTGATTGGGGTCAGGATATTTTATTGGAACCAAATCTCATTCTAAGGAATAATTTTACTGAAATTAGTCATCTCACCCGTTTTTGAAAATTTATGAGAATAGAAAAATCATTTTTTTCTCAATCATCTCGAATTGTCTCCCTCGTGGTTTAAGTGATAAAACGTCCCCTGCCATTGTTAATTCCGCAATAATCTATGATTCCGAAGTTATTTTAACTCACTGAATCGGTACATATTCGATCAAAAGAACGGTTAAGAATTCAGTAAACGATGAAGATATTTCAGGAAGGATTGAAATTCAGAATTCTCTAAATTTAACTAGACCGTATCAACAACTAATTCACTATCTTAGTGGTTTGGATAGTACATCAAACCAGATTTCTTCAAATAAATCTATCATCATTTTGAATAAAAAATGTGTGCGAATCTATTTGGTCGCAGAAGCTGAATCTAAAAGTATCTCTCTCCAAGTGGAGGTATTTCCCCTCCTTAATTCACATTCGTACCAGAATTCCACAATGTCACCAGATATTCATACAACTCTTGAGTTATATATCTCTAATTTACAACATCTCGTGAATTTGTTTAATTCAGGGTTTGATTTGTGCTTTATTGAAAAAGAGGGGATTTGGTTTGTGAAGAAAACACTGGATAGAGAACCTGATGAAGATTTCTGTAACTTCTTATTACCTCCTGAAGAAAGTTCCAGTTAGCTAGAGAGGATAAAAATGAAAATTGTGGTATTAAACGGAAGTCCCAAAGGAAAAATGAGTTTTACTATACAATATGTAGAATATGTTAAGCAGTTTCATCCTGAGCATGATTGGGTAATACTAGATGTTGCCAAAAAAATTAAGAAGCTTGAAAGGAAAGATGCAGAGTTCCAAGCTGTAATGGAGGAAATTAAATCTGCAGATGGCGTATTATGGAGTTTTGGGTTATATATATTATGTGTCCCCTCTCAGTACATGAGATTCATTGAATTAATCTCTCTTAAAAATAAGAAAGATGTCTTTGATGGTAAGTACACAGGGATAATTTCAAGTTCAATACATTATTATGATCATACAGCTCACCAGTACCTCCGAGCCGAGTGTGAGGATCTAGGGATGCAATTTATTGATGGATTGTCGGTCTATCTAAATGATTATCGAATAAAGGGAATAAGAGAGCTTCTTCGGATATTTATGGAGAATTTTCTCCTATCAATAAAAAACAAAGAAGCCACCACTAGGCTATATTCACCACTTCATTATTTTGATTTTGATTATCAACCCTCTTCACCAGATCAGCAGATTGAGAAAACGGATAAGAAAATTATCATACTTACTGATGGAAATAACCCAGGTAATAATCTTAGCAAGATGATTAATCGATTCAAGCAATCTTATTCAAATGATATAGAGGTTATAGACTTAAATGATATAGAAATAAAGGGAGGATGTTTAGGATGTATGCGATGTGGGTATGACTATAATTGTTTCTATGATGATGAGTTTAAAGATGTCTATAACAATAGGATACGAACAGCAGATATAATTCTCTTCGCAGGTACGATCAAAGGACGATATTTATCAGCGAAGTGGAAACAATTTTATGATCGGGCATTTTTCTGGAATCATACTCCATCACTGGTAGGAAAGCAAATTGGATACTTAATTTCAGGACCAATTTCACAAAATCATAATTTAATTGAAATTTTGGAAGCATATGCTACCACTCGTCAAGACGCAAATTTCGTAGGGATACTCACAGATGAAATCGCTGATTCAATATCTCTTGACAAACAAATACAAAGTTTCGCGAGGCAACTATTGTACTTTTCAGAACGAGATTATATACGTCCTCAGAATTTTCTTGGAGTAGGAGGACATAAAGTTTTCAGGGATGAAATATGGGGGCCAATTCGGATGATTTGGCAAGCGGATCATAGATATTTCAGAAAACATGGAAAGTACGACTTTCCTCAAAAAAGATATTTCATCAGATTTGGAAATTTCTTCATGCTTCTCTTGTGCAAGATTCCTAAGTTTAGAAGAAAATTCTATAACAATTTGAAGTCTATGCCCACAAATAGGATGAGAAGTACTCTTGATAATGCTGCTAAAAAAGAACTTAAAGTAGTGAAAGCATCTTAATATTGATATTTTACATCAAAGATATCATGGTTGAAATGTAATAGAGCGATGAAAGATATGATACGACAAGAACCTGTACCAGAATTAGATCCCTCATTTAATGTCATAGCTCCTATATTAATTGTATCAATATTTCTCATCGCATTAATCATGATAAGAAGGGGTAATCTGTCGAAAAACAAAGCAAATTTACTATCCATTATCTCATTTCTGGGTGTTGGACTAATATTGGGAGGAAGACCCAATCCTGTTAACGCGTTCAATCAATTCTTTGTTAATCTGATTCCAACAACACCATTGTCTCTTCGATTATTTCTTTCAGCTTTGGGTGTATTTTCTCTGATGCTTGTTTCAGTAATTTTCTTTAGTAGGATATTTTGTGGTTATGTGTGCCCTCTTGGATCTATGCAAGAATTAACATCGAAAATGAAATTTAAATCAAATTTAAAGGAACAAAAAAGAGTAAAGTGTAGCTTCGATCCTCCAGAGGAAATTTTAAGAATCATCCGTTGGATTTATCTCGGTATTCTTGGAGTAACAGCGATTGTGTGGGGATTCTCCGTTTCCCAGCATTTAGATCCATTCAATGGATTTCAATACATGGAGGAACTGGCTTTATTTACTGTAATTTTCTTACTAGTGATTTTCTTAATGAGTTTCTTCATATATCGGCCTTGGTGTCGGATATTCTGCCCATTCGGAGCTATTTCAGGATTAGTTTCCTTTAGTCGTTTGAAATACGTTCGTACAGATGAATGTACGGAGTGTGGTCTATGTGAGAAGATCTGTCCTAGTCATGCAGCAGATCAGGATGACCAAAAAACAGAATGTTATTATTGTAACCGTTGTGTTGAAATTTGTCCTCATAATGCAATTGTTTATTCAAAAAAAACCTCTACAATGACGTAAAGATATAGATTGAGAATGAAGATGATGTGAATAAAATGAGTTACTTTGGAGCAGCAATGGGAAGTGCGATTGGGATGATGATAGGGTTAGTCGTATACTCAAATACGTGGAGATTTAACTCCTATTTACCGAAAGAATATGATTTTACTCATGAATGGGGTAAAAAGTTTATTAACACTGACAAAAAGCCCTATACATATACTATGAGATTATTAGTCGGAATAATCTTACATCCGATCATATTTGTATTTGTTTGGAGTCAAGAGGGCATATTAAAAATAAATTTGTTAAACAACGATGTCTTAAGTGCTGTTACTCTCTTATTAATAGAAGCAGTTCTGTTTGGTATTGCCATCTGGTTCGATATTGTAAAAATCAAACCCGAATCTCTTAAAACCAGAATAATTACACTGCAAATAGGAGTCCATTTGGTAATTGGTTTGTTTATGGGGTCTCTGTATACTTTGCTCTAAAGGAAAATACTAACTAAAGACCTTTAAAACAGCGTAATTCAATAGAGGTGTAAAGAAAATGGATTTCATTCAAATAGGAATTGGTGCAATCATAATTGCACATGGACTAGTTCACATAATGTTTGAATTTTATATTCAAGATACCGAGAATAATAAGAATGTAGGATGGTCAGGGGAATCATGGCTCCTTTCTAAATTTCTTGATGATGAATTATTGAAATTAGTTGGTAGAATATTTTGGGGATTGGTGATTTTGGGTTTCGTTGTAGCTGGACTTGGATACTTTGACCTTCCAATCTTGACCGATTGGTGGAATTTAGTGATTATTTTCTCATCAGTTCTTTCACTTGTCTCATTCATGCTATTCTGGAACGGATTAGGGCCGAGTCCATTGTATTACATTGTCGGGATAGTTCTTGATGTTGCTTTCTTGATCCTGCCTTTTATTCAGCCCTAAACTTATAGAAATATAAAAAATAATTTCACCTTAGTTTGGTTTGGATTTGCAGTAAGTGTACCTGTGGTTATTAGAACTGTCATTGTACGTGCACTGAAAGAACATTGGTAATATGAATTTGTTCTCACGATTTGACATTCTTAATCATACAGGAGACAACATTAGGACTTTTAGAACAACGGTTACATGAAATACAATCGACACTCTTTTTCCCCTCTTTGAACTTTTTAATCAGGTCGGGCTCCCGAATGAAGGGGCGACACATAGAAATAAAATCCACAAACTCCCTGTGTAATTTTTCCATCATTTTAAATGTGCGAAGTCCTCCAACGAGAATAATAGGAAGACTCTCAATCCTGGTATGAATTTTTCTTGCAGTAGAGGAAAAATAAGCTTCATTAGATTTTTTGATGGCCCGAGCAGGATTCATTCCACTAATTTCCGCTGCATTCAGACCGTCATCCGTTAATTTCGTTAGGACTTCCGAAGATTCCGCGACTGAAAAACCTTCACTTGGATCATCAGACCCATTTATTTTCAGGATTATCGGAAAATTGGATCCTACCACAGATCTCACTTCTGAATAGATGGTGAAAAGTAATTGAGAACGCTTCTCCAAAGATCCTCCCCAAGCATCTGTTCTTTGATTTGTTCTTTTTGATAAGAATTGGCTAAGAAGATATCCATGTGCCGCATGGAGCTGAATAGCATCATAACCAGCCTTTTTAGCACGGATTGCGCTATCTCTAAAACCGATAATTACATTCTCAATATCGTCATGATCCATTGGTACAACCTGCATATCATCACGAATGGATGGAGCCTTAGCACTAATAGAATGGGCACCACTATGGCTTAATTGAGCAGCTAGCTTACTATTTGTGCCAATATCATGAACTATCTTGGTAAGTTCTTTATGGCCAGATAGATGATAGTCCTGAGAGATACCAGCCATTTCATGACTCGCCTTTCCCTCATCCAAGACATAAAGATCCCCTCCAATAATTAACCCTACTTCTCCCTTTGCTAAATTTGAGAACAAAGGCAAAAATAGTTTAGTAATCGTTCCATCTGTATTAGCTGCAAATTCACCAGTTGCAGATCGTACAAACCGATTAGGAATCTCTAAAGAACCAATAAATCCAGGATCAAAGAGTGACATAAGTAACACGACTATTTGAATGCCTGGATAATAACTTCACCTTTATCCCATATCTCATGCGTAACTTCATGAAATTCCGCCTCCACGAGAGATAATTTCACAGTTTCTATTGTTGATCCCCCTTTTCGCTTTCCTGCAATTTCGAGAGAATGCAAAAACCGATTCATGGTTTTGTATAGGGAGACTTGGCTTTCTGGATGAGGCAGCCATGCACTATCGTCATCAATGTTGGTAATTATGACTAATCTGCCATTAGCGGATAAACTTGTTCGTAATTTCGAGAAAAAATCTACGGTAAATATACCTGCATCGCATTGTATAATTAGATCAAATCCTTTCGGGAGACCCTCCCTTAAAAAATCAAGTGTTAAATAACTGATTCTATCACTCATCGAGCTTTTCTCTGCAATTTCTCTACCATAGATACAAACATTTTCGATATCTATAACAGTTGCTGAAAGATGAGAATGATGTTTTAATAATTCTAAAGACATAACACCAGAACCTCCACCTATATCCATTATAGAATTTACCCCTGACATTTCAAAATTTTGTGCAAACTTTTTAGCAAACGATAAGTGATACTCATACAATCCATAGGTGAATTTCTTAGCGTATGCACGACTCTGTTTCATCTGACTAAACCAGTCTGGTGGAACATTATTCGGTTTTTCCCACAAAGAATTAGGGTAAGAAATATTTGTGGTTAGATTTGTTAAGAGAGGATAGTGATCTTGTGCTTGCTTGGCAAGAAATGCCCAAGATTCGGCACTATAAGCGTTTAGAATCGTATGTTGAGCTAGAGATGATACAGAATACTTATCCTCATGTTTATCTAATAGTCCAAGTTTAAATAATAAGTCGAGTAAAGCTTGGCATCGGTGACCAGGTATATTATTAATTTGTGCAATTTCAGTGGCATTACGCGATTGTTCCGACAGCTGCCAAAAAATGCCTAACTCTAAAGCTGTATTTAGAGCATTCGAAGGCACAAACATCTTAAGAAACTGGTAAATGTCTTGAGTTGTAGTTAATTCCAATTTTGATCCCCATAGGAAAGAGTTGAGATATTTAGAGAGACTAATGATTCTTGTATCATATAAAATGATTGATCTAGCCATCTCAAGACGAGAAAGGGTTTTTTTGTTTTCAATGAAATACGAATTATTGAGAGAAATGACGGAAATTTCATGTTTAACACATCTGGAATGCACGGCTTGTGGAGAACAGACACAACCAAATATCCCTCATACACTTTGTCTTACTTGTGGAAAGGTTCTGTTTGCACGGTATAATCTAGAACAAGCTAAGGCTATAATTCGTATATCAAAAACTGAAGGACACTTTACTAATCGCTCATATGATATTTGGCGGTATCCTGAAATAATGCCTGTTTTACGACGTGAAAATCAGATATCATTAGGTGAAGGATGGACTCCGCTACTTCCCCTAGAGAGGAGTATAACTGATCTAGGATTTAGAAACGTTTACCTCAAAGATGAAGGTCAGAATCCTACTGGTACATTTAAAAGTCGGGGATTGTGTGTTGCGGTCTCTAAAGCAATTGAATTAGGAGTAAAGTCCTTTATTATTCCAACAGCTGGAAATGCTGGTGCAGCTTTAGCTGCTTATGCAGCACGAGAAGGTGTAAAGGCAGTTGTGGTAATGCCTGAAGATACTCCTCAATTACTTCAGTCAGAAGTAAGAGCCTTTGGAAGTGAGATTAAGCTCGTACCAGGAACAATCAGAGATGCAGCTGCAGTAGTACAACAAATTAAACAAGAAAACAATTATTTTGACGTATCAACTCTAAAAGAACCATATCGAGTGGAGGGGAAGAAGACTATGGCGTATGAAGTCGTAGAGCAACTAAGGTGGCAGGTTCCTGATGTAATAATTTACCCCACAGGAGGAGGAACAGGCATTGTAGGAATGTGGAAAGCATTTCAAGAAATGAAGGCGTTAGAGATGATAGGTACAAAAAAACCTAGGATGGTTGCAGTTCAATCATCTGGATGTGCGCCCATAGTAAAAGCTTTTGACCAAAAAGAAAAAAATTCAGATGTATGGGAAAATGCTTCCACAATTGCTCCAGGATTACGTGTTCCACACGCGATTGGAGATTATTTAATTCTAGAAGCAATATATGAATCTAATGGAACAGCTATTGCAATAAGTGATAAGGCGATATTACTGTCAATGAAAGAACTAGCTAAAAAAGAGGGTATTATGCTTGCACCTGAAGCGGCTGCTCCATATGCGGCCTTAACTCCTTTAATGGAGAGCGGTTTTCTTGAAAAAGATGAAACGATAATCCTTTTTGGTACAGGATCTGGTTTAGTATACCCAGAATTTTGGTAAAAACGGGTAATTGATTGATGATGAAACGGTAAAGATCTTGGTAAAAATACAAGAAGGATCAAAATAAATCCCCCATATGAAATTACAACACAAAGTCACCTGCTTCTACTGTAATAAAATACAGGCACATGATTTTGACTACCCTCCTCGGGAAGGGAAATTCACCACAGACGAGACAGCACTAAGATGTGCGATTCATTCCCAATTTCAGTGTTCGAGTTGTAAAAAGTTTCATCATTTCAGTTGGTTATACTGGTGTGAAAAAGAACAGAAACTCATATGTGGTACCTGTAATTCACCCACGTTAAAGCCTGTAAGTTTTTGGGGAACAACTTACACATATTGTTTTCAGTGTTCAGATTGTCAAAATGAACACAATGATTTATATTACTCTGAATTCCAAGGAACCCATCCATGGCAGACTAAGAAGAAACGTTATACAAAAGCAATCATAAATCAGGTTGATGAGGAAGAAAACTGGATCCCTAGAGAATATCGTGAGGGAAAAAGCATTCAGCTTGAAGAGGCATTAACTATCCCAGATTTCGCACTAGCTATTAGAAAGGAAAAAACTACTGTTAAATTCCATTCGCCATTAATAAATCAGGAAGAGGTCAATCAAGTAGAAGTTCAAAACCAGTGGGAACTCAATAGCAGTCAGTGGATCAAAATAGTCAACGAAATAAGCAAAGACGATCGAGGAGATTTAAATCGACAGTTAATCATTGATCCATCCATGTGGGAGTTAATAGGAGAAGTAAAAGGCTTAAGAGTACTAGATGCTGGGTGTGGGAACGGATATTTTAGTAGAGCACTTGCTCAAAAAGGAGCGAAGGTAACAGGAGTAGATCAATCAAGAGTGTTCATAGATTATTGTGAGAAAGTGGAACAGGAGAAAAAACAAGGGATTCAATATTTAGCTGAGAGTATGGAAAACCTAAACGCTATAGATAACGAGAGCTATGATCTGATCATTTCAAATATTGTGTTTATTGACGTTTTGCATTATAGAAAGGCATTAATCGAATTAGCAAGAGTTTTGAAACCAGCTGGCAGGTTTATATGGTCAAACCTACATCCAGTTTTTGGTCGAATTAGTAGTATCTTCTACCGAATACCAATGGATACTCCACGGAATGAAGAACGATTATATGTAATGATTGATAGATACTTTGATAGTGGAGGAACCAAAATATCTTGGGGATCCATGGAACCAATATGGCAATTCGATCGTACTTTATCCGAGTATACAAGCGCTTTGAAAGAAGCAGGTTTCGTAATTTGTGAAATAGTAGAGCCTAAACCGAATAAGGATGATATTAAGAGACACCCCCGACATCTTGCCTTTGATGCAGACAGAATTCCATTTTTTATTATATACGAGTGTCAAAAAGCTGGATAAATCTTGCTAGTGACATTTTATTTTGCCTGAAGACGGGTTATTCGGTCAAGTTCGCTAGTTGCACGCTAAAAGCTAAAACTTTACTGTACAATGAAGGTAAGAGCTCATGTTTTTCGAGTAATTTTTCTTTCTGAAATCCAAGGAATAGTACAAATCCAGATTCAGTAAAATTAACAATAAAAACACGATTATTGGATTCAAAGAAGATTGAAGAGGAGGATTGATCGGTAGAATTCGCAAGATTCTGAGCTACCGCATTAAACACCTTTCTAATCTCAGTAAGTGAGATATGTTCAAAATTCTCAATATTTTCTATTTTTATTAACGGAACACCTGCTGTAGTAAAGATTTGCGCCATTTCAGCATCATTATGCTGAATAAAAGTGTCAACTAGTGGTTTGAGATTTTCATTAACTCCAGCTGTTTCAGCAAACACCTCACCCATGGCTCGAAAAATAGAGTTTGTAAATACGGAGGTTTCGAAATACCTCAAATGAACGGGAATACCTACAAAAAGATGATCCGTAATGGTTTCACGGACTTCATCTTTTAGATTCCCAGGAATAAGATCAATTTTATGTTGAAATACATAGGCAGATGCTGTAGGACTATACTGGGTCAATTTTTTCAACGATTCATCAAGGTAATACTTAGCCAAGGTGATATCTTTAATCTCCTTGGAGTCAACTACAAAAATAAGGGCTTTAACACCTGAAAAAATTAAATCCGAGAGTCCATCAGTGAATCTATCTAAGAAGCTGGTTTGACCCCCAAGATCGAAAATAACGATTTCCTGGCCCGCTATTGCAATTCTTTTCCTTTCATAGTCAATAGTAGGGTGATATTGTTCCTCTCCTATCGGTATATGGCCTTCAGTTACGGTTTTAATGATTGTTGTTTTTCCAGAGGCCTGTAGTCCAAGGATCAGAATCTTATAGACTTCTTTCTTCGCTAAATATGACAAAGACATATACCTCGAAATTGAAAAATCGTGGGTTCTTCAATCCAGAACAATATAGTTGATGATTGATTTTCCACAATAATGACATATTAATAGTCGCATTAAACTCAAAAGGATATCTAGTAAAAGTATCCGTAAAAGAATCAAAAGAGAATTTCTTCGCTGAAGAAATAGACGGATAAACTCTTAAAATTCCCAATCGATAAATAGGATATAGTAACCCACCCTTAATGTGATTAGTATGAAAAAAAAACCTCAACCTGCCAAATCATTACTTCAAATAGCGTGGATGCTACTCAGTGCAACGATATTGAGTATAATACTTGTATTTATTGTTAGAGAGTTGGGAGTAGAAGTTGTGACCGCAGTATTTCTTTTTCCCGTAGATATCACAACACCCTTTCCATTTAATCTTTTCGGACTGTTAATACTTTTGCTGGGATTTTTACTGGTCATAGCAGCAAATTTTCACTTGTTAATGGTAGGAAAAATAGGGTTAACAGACCGTGAACCATATCATACCCCTTCGACCCTCGTTACCTCGGGACCTTATAGATACACTAGAAATCCAATATATTTTGGAGTAGTCCTCATCCTTTTTGGTCTAGCAATTATGACAGCAAGTTTAACGGTATTAATCAGTGCTCTTGGAGTATTTCTGTTTTTCTGGAGAGCTCTCGTAATATGGGAAGAAAAAAAGTTAGAAGAAACCTTTGGGGAAGAATATCTCGAGTTTAAAAGACGAGTTCGAAGGTGGCTGTGACACAAGCTTAAAATCTTCCTAGTTTTTAACAAGTTCTCTATGACTTATTTTGGAAACAATCACCCACGAGCCATTGGTTTTGAGCAAAAGCAGATAATCGGTACAAGTCCCATCTCCACTGGGGGTTTCGAGAAACCACTTTAAACGAACGCTTGCAGCTACCCCTGTAAAGTCGATGGATTCGATCACTGCAAATTGTTTCATTTCAGGGGAAGGGTGATATCCAGCATACTCAGAACTGGCGGGACTATTTTGGAAAACGATTGTATTCGAGTCAAAGTTAACTAATATACGATTCCCATCGGTATGCCAAGCTTTCACCACTTTTGAGTAATCACCCTCAATGACTCCCCGAAAATAATTTTCTACACACTCTTGAATTAGCTGAAACTCTCTCTCATCATCCAAGACCATATTAAGCTACCAAAAAGCACTATTTCTCCCAGCTTTTTTTAGAGTATTATTATGGTAAATAATCATTTTTTAAATTGTGATCAAAGTGATTCTGGTTTATTTGAAACACGAAGTAATTTTCTTGTTCCAATTAGTATTATCGTGTACAGAAAGATCATTCCTTCTTCCAAAAATTCCAAGGGCTGCCTTCCAAAAGAAGTCCTTAGAGGTTCAGAAGAGACGATCCTCGTTCAATTTTATGATATTACTCATGCCAGAGCGTTTCTAGAGAGTAATCGTTTCATTTCAAGACGAGAGAAAAAGTGAGAAATAGTCATTTTGGGAGAAATGGTGAACATTTCCTTCCTTTCCCTTTTTTTTGTTATAGTCTTCTTAAAAAGTAAATAAAGTGGTAGGAATAGGAATAAAAAATGATTTCAGAAGTAGGTGAAGTAATAATTCTTACTCTTTTTACCGTAGCGATTGGAATTCTAATTCTACGGAGAAAATTGAAGGAAAATCTCAAAATAATAGGTTTCTTAACTGGATTCATATTGTTTGTTTACGAATTATGTGATGCTTGGCATTCCGTTTGGACACATACTTCCTGATATGAGTACAGTTCATATAGAAGGGGTGCATCATTGGATGATCGGTTTAGCTTCTATGATCGTCCTGATGGTCTATTCTTTCTTTTCAAAATTCATGCAGAGAATTGAAAAATGAACAACAACATTGAGAGATATCATACTACCTCATTTTAAGTATCTAAAATTCTTAAATACGGAACCCAAGGACCAACAGACTCTTTGTAACGTAAAGCCAAAGTTTCAGTGATTTGGAAAAGATGTGTCAGATCATGAACCACCCAAGTGGCTAAATGTTGTTGTAAGGTTACCTCTCCAAATTCAGGGTGAATTCCTGTTTTCTGAAGATCCTTAACAGTTACTAACTCCTTTAAGGTCTTAATATTTTGTTTTCGAAGTCTTTCAAATTGGTCCAATCGATCTTTAAGGGCTAAATGTTTATCAAAATCCTCTCGATCAAAAGGAGAGAATTTTTTCGACCCCTCAGTCGAGAGCATCATTTTTGTTCTGAGAATCCAATCAGTTCGCTCTCCACCAATCAGGTGGCCAATAACATCAGATGGAGAAAAAGCCTGATCATGTTTCTGAAAGCTTGTCCACTTGTCATCAAGGCCTTCTAATAATGCACGTAAAACCTTGGGAGTACGAGAGAGGATCTCAATTGCTTCTTGTAAATCGTATACCATAATCTACTACATACACTTAGGCTTTTATAAGCAGTGATACTCTGGCAATAAAATTTCCAAATAATGTTACTTCAATACTGAATCTTCATTGAAATTTTGATTTGACAAGTATAAGATAGACCCCAAAAATCGCAGCAATAGCCAATGAGATAATCTCGGGACTTTGAGGATCAATAGTTGAAGGTAAGGAAAGAAGTCCATTCCCGACAAACAGTAAGACACCTAGCAGATTCAATGCCCAGGAAAAGCTAGTTAGATTCCACAAACCGAAACCAATAAACAGAATAATGGCTCCGACGATTATGAGACCCCCCATGAAAAGGAGAAATAGTCCTCCTATGACCCCAGCTAAATCTGTTCCAAGAATAGTGTCAGCCGCATTATCTAAATCGGCAATTGCTGTGATAATGGTATAAAGACCCAGCAAAATGATTCCAATTCCAAGAAGCATTTCAATAAGTCCGACAACACGTGCTAACCATGTTGTCCAGTGTTTAGTATCATTTGGTGCATATGTTTGATATGTCATTTCACGAAAGCCTCCAGTCGGAAAGTAAATTTCTAGGCGCTTTGGAATGTTGGTTGGATCTAGGGACTAGAGCTATATAATCATCTCTGAATAGAAGAAAAAGCTATGGAGATACAAGCCAAAATTGAGAATGAAAATGAAGAATGAAAGGAATAATCTTCCCTCTTGAGGGGAAAAATTCTTCAAATAGCGGTACAAAAAATCAAAATGGGAGTAAGATGACCAAATCTTCCAATCCATTTGATATCATTGTAGTAGGAGCGGGTCCAGGAGGAGCAGGGGCAGCTATCCACGCAAGACAGAATGGATACTCAGTTTGTCTAATTGAAAAGGAAAAAATGAATCTATCAGGGAGGTACAAAGCATGTGGGGGAGCAATAGATTGGAAGATGGTAGAGGTATTATCATATCCAGAAGAAAAAATTGAAAGAGTGATTAATACCTTAGAACTACATCATTTTGATGGAGAGAGCTATTCTAAGAAAGGAACAGGGGCAGTGGTTTGGCGTAGCGTATTTGACAAATATCTAACTGAAAAAGCTGTGGAACGGGGAGCTAAGTGTAAAGAGAACGAACCATTACTGACCATAAAAAAGCAAGACCACCTTTATGAGATATCCACAACAAAAGGAAGATATCAGGCAAAATATGTGCTCGCTGCAGATGGGGTATCTTCACCAACGTTGAGAAAACTAAAATGGCCTCGTTTCGTAAAAGAAGACCTAATTATGACCGTTACCGAAGAGATACGATTAAACAAACAAAAAATTGAGCACGATTTAGGGAAAAATTCACTACATCTGTTTTTCAGTATAAAAGGCCTCAGTCACCTAGGATATGGCTGGTTATTTCCAAAGAACCAACATCTCACGGTGGGGTGGGGAAATCAACTAATACGGGTTAAAAATGCAACAAAGGAATTCAATGCTCTTCTTAATCTGCCAATGGTCAGAACATGTTTAAAAAACTCAACCATTGAAAGAATTAAGGGGCATTTAATCCCCGTTGGGATAAGACCTCAAATTTGGAATGAGAATGTATATGCCATCGGAGATGCAGGAGGATTTGTTGATCCCATTAGTGGGAAAGGAATTCCTTATGCCATTCAGTCAGGCCAAATAGCTATTAACACAATTAAACAGTGCGAAAATAAAGATCTCCTAGATAACCAAGGACAATATTATGAAGAAACACTCGATAAGACCTTTCTCCAGATATTAAGGAAGAAAAAGAACGCACGGGATAGGATTTACCAGAATGACCAAACTCTCAAACAATTCTTAGCTCTCTGGGAGAAATATCGCAGTTCAGAAATCGTCCGAAGAGGATTAATCTGATCAGTGATTAACTCAGTATCATTTCAGCTTAATTTGGATCTTGTGTTTTGTTCCAGAGATTATCAAATCTTTTTCCATGGAATTTAATGCCATTCTGAGTTGCTTGACCTTGTACTTCTTTTTCCATTCTGGATTCTTTTTGGATAAGAGAGACCCTAATTGTTGTAATGAAATAGAATCAGATTGGTTATCATGGAAGAATTTCTGAGCGACTTGTAGAATGAAAGAATTAGCGGAATCACTATCTTCTTTTGGAATAACTTTAGTAGTCGAAATGTAAACCTGTTTATCAACTTCTTTCAAATTGTACTTCGATGCTTCTAATTTCAGAAGGGATTTCAGATGTTTGATCTTGGTTTTTTCTTTCCAGTTAGGTTCGCGTTTCGATAATTCAATTCCCAGACTACTAAGAAGAATAGATGTTTCGGGGGTTCGAGATAGCATTTCTAATAGTAAGGATTCCACGGTGGTCAACATCTGTTTTACATGGGACTCTATGCGGAGTTTTTCCTTTTCACTCTTTGCTTCAATGCTTTGAATTTTAGAAATGAGTTCGATTTCTCCTCTTAACTTGTATGCTATCTTCCATTCTTTTAGAAAATCTATAGTTACTTCTATCTTTTCATCTACCAGTTTGTACATGGTCTTGGAAACAGTTTTTGGAGCACCATGGGCGAGACGAATAATCACTCCTGCGTGTTTAGCAGCTTCAATCGCAGGGATGAAATCACGATCCCCAGCAATCAAAACAATTAAATCTATATTACCTGCTGTGGCTAAATGGACAAGCTCAACAGCTAATGCGACGTCAACCCGCTTTTGGACAGGCGTGGTAATGACCTGCTCACAATGAGGACACGTAATGTTGCGTGGAACAAGTTCTCCTAGATAAACTTCAAACCGATCAAGAAGCTGAAGGCTATCATGGAAAGATTGGGTGTGTTGTTTTTTACCGTCAAAATAATAAGCTCTAACTCGATAGGCTGACATGCAAAGAACATTAGCAAGCGCAACCAAATCGACGTATTTTAAATCAAGATGTTCAACCACTTTTCGCCAATAGCCCCCATCGATTACAACGGCAGCTTTGGACGGAAAATTGGGTTTATTTATAGAAAAAGGATCGAGAACCATGTATGTCTCTCCCGTTAAGGTATCCATAATTCCATGAATAAAACAAACAAACTCTTTGTTTCAATCCCGAAGGAAGAACAAAACAGTATTGTTTAATTTTGATTCATGAAATTACAGAGTAAGTAACGTCTAATCTCTAGGAATAAAAACCTTTCCTTGGGATCAACAGGGATAAATCTCTAATATTCGATTTAAAGGCAGTAACCTCTGTGTTAACAAAACTAAAAACTAAGGCTAAAGAGCTTAAGAGGGAGACCTATACCTTATACCTAGTGTATAAAGATTCACGAGTATCCTGGTGGAAACGATTATTTCTAGGAGTAGTAATAGGGTATGCGGTATGTCCAATCGATCTTATTCCCGATTTTATACCAGTGATAGGCTATTTAGATGATTTAATTCTTGTACCGATTGGGATTTCTATCGCACTAAAATTAATTCCAAGAGAAATCATAGAAGAATGCAGAAAAAAGGCCAGAGAAGGAAAGAACAAGGAAGTACCAGTTGGGAAAAAAGCAACACTTGTGATAATATCTATCTGGATTATTGGATTGAT
>JAEOTQ010000062.1 GCA_016839785.1 Candidatus Hodarchaeota archaeon
GTCCAGTTCAATAGTAGATACATCTACTGTTGAAAATTCTCTGATATTTGTCATTTTGGCACTCATTCCACTATTCTGGAGAAAAAGAAGATCCAATCTGTGATAACACATCCCTCCTCGTGTTTCTACTGTCCACTCTGCCTCGTTATACTCCACTGTGTATTCCTCATCACTGCAAATACTCAATCTGGTACTTTTCTTATCACTTGGTCCAATCGGGGCTTTCTATGAGCTTTTGAAATTCGGGTAGGTCACGAAGAGAATCAAAACTTGAAGTCTGTTTAGCTAACTGTCGATAATCTGGTAAGTGACGAAGAGACTTCAAGTTGGAGACTCGGTGTGCAGAGCGTCGAAAATTTAGGATCAATACAGTCTGCTTTTCGATAGCAAGGTTTAAACATCTGAGACTATTCAAAGAATCCTCCAATAACGCATAGCTACAAGCCATGGTAAAATACGCTTTCGCAGCCGTCATAGCTGAGGGATTACTGCCAAGGATCTGCTGAGATTTTTTAATCACTCCCTCATGTCTCCCCAATCGTAGTAGAATACTTCCCCAGTCAATAGCAGCGTTGCTATAAGAAGGATCAAGGTTAATAATTTTCTGATATTGCTCATTTGCTTCTTTTGGTTTGTCCAATTGATCTAAGGCAATCCCCCAGTTAACATAGGTGAGGGTATGGGTAGCATCCAGCTCAGATGCCAGTTGAAATTTTTCAATTGCTTCTTTTGATCTACCCAATTTAGTTAAGGCAACTCCCCAGCCAGAATAGGCGAGAGATTGAGAAGCATCCAGTTCAGTAGCTTGTTGAAATTTATCAAGGGCTTCTTTTGAATTACCCAATTTAACTAAGGAAAGACCCCAGCTCACATAGGCGTTGGAATGGAATGCATCACAGTCAACTGCCTGTTGATATTTCTCTATCGCCTCTTTCGGCCGTCCTAATTTTTCTAACATGTTACCCCAGATTACATAATAGTCAGCATTAGAAGTATCCAGGTCAATCAGTTTTTGAAAATTTTCAAGAACTTCTGCTAATCTCCCCACTCTAATTAACGTAGTTCCCCAGTTAACATTGGCGGTGGTATAAGAAGCATCCAGGGTTGTGGCCTGCTGAAATTTTTCTAGTGCTTCCTCCAATTTTTCCAATTCAAATAATGTAATTCCCCAGTTGGCATAAGCGGCGACATTTGAAGCATCCAGGTCAATCACGTGTTGATATTTTTCCATCGCTTCCTCGAATCTCCCCAAGTCATCTAAAGCATTTCCCCACTTGATGTAGGCATCGGTATCAGAAGCATCCAATTCAATAGCTCGTCTATACTTTTCGATCTCTTCTACTAATTTGCGTTTCATTTTACATTGGCCTACTGATCAGGATGTCCACTAAAATTATATGTCAATGATGCAAGAATAACCCGTTTATCAAATTTGTTATCCTTAGGTCTCTCTCCGCAGGTACTTTTCTCCTTTATAGTCTCCCGAAGTTCTTCTAGACCCCTGAAAATCAATCTTTCATTTCCTTAAATGAGTCCCTAATAGTTTAAGAAACAACGGTTAAAGTTGTTGGAGTATGATACGGGCAGAAAAAGATAGGCCCAAATACAGTTTTATATACCTTAAGAGAGTGGAACTGATCACAAATGAAACTTTTTCTTCCTCCTTTATACACTAAACCTACTGGTGTACTCACCAGTATAAGCAAATATACTCCAATATATTTCCGTTATTTCTTTATACTCACATAAAAAGAAGAATTACTCTGATGAAGATTAGTGGATTAATGATTTCAGTAAGTTTATTCTCGTTTCTTTCGTTTTTACGTAGAGCAATCTTCTATGCATTCTTCTATGTCTATTTACGGTCATTTCTAGGATTATCTAATACATTATCTGCGCTTTTAGGAACAGCTAACCTTGCTACATCGACTGTAGGGCAGCTAAAAATATGGGGGCCAAGACTTAATCGGAATCCTCATCTAGCTAAGAAATATGTAGTACGTGGTGAAGTAATTGCAGGTATTGTCTATTTAATAGCTTTCTTGGGCCATCGAATATTTGTTAATTCGAATTCTAACCTCATTGCGGCCTTATTTCTAATTTCTTGTACCAGTTTTCTTGAAATCTTTTGGTCAGGAAGCGATCTAGGGATAAGACAATTACAGGCGGAAGCTACAATAGGTGAAAATCGTGGGCGGCTTGTAGGAACAATTGATGGTATTGGGCTAATTGGTCAACTTCTTGGATTTCTTATTGGCGGAATTCTTTATCAGGAAGGTAATGGATTCTTCAATGGATCGATATTTTATGTTGTTGTTATTCTAATCTTCGCCTGTGCATTCGTCATCTTCATTGCTCCTTATGATAGCGAATTTAAACAGAGTGATAGCCTGATCTTGACGGCAGGTGGAATAAAAGAGGTATTCAAGCTCCCTGCCTTTGGTTACTTCATCATCATTCTGGGAATTTTAACCATGGGTATTTCCGCCAGTACCCAGCTATTTCTCTATTATGTTACAGACCAATCTGCACTTAATTTTAGTGCTAAAGTGTTAAGTTATCTGTTAATTCTGTTTTCCCTCTCTGGGGGATTAATTACACCGATTGGGGGGAAGCTGTCTGATTCTTGGGGAAGGATTCCAATTATGACAATTTCTGGTTTCGGTGCGGCTCTCAGTTATTTTGCCTTTTTTTCATTAGGACAGCAACCTCTTCTCATCATTGCGATTGTTTATTCGGTGTTAGGCGCATCCTCAGCCATTCTACAGTCAATAGCATTCTCTCATGCCGCTGATCTCCTTCCCCAAGAATTTCAAGGTACAGGTTTTGGTGTATTCAACGTAACACTAGCAACAGGTTGGGGTTTGGCAGGTTTTCTCATTGGAGGCCCAATTTCTGATGTGTTGATTTCTTTAGGTGAATCAACTGCTTCCGCTTATCGTTCGTCATTTCTTGTTTCAGGACTAATAATCTTATTTGGCACAGTTGCTTTGCTAAGTGTTAAACGGAAATAGAACAGTCGGGTCTCCTCAGGTTGAATATTCTAGGCAGTTGGCTTCAATCGGACAAAGACGTAGATGTTCTTTTGAGGGGTCTCCAGATATCCATTAATTATCTTCAATGAAATAAAAAAGAATAGTAGAATTCTAAGTCTAAAAAAATAAGAAAAAAGGAGAGAATCTAACTCTTCTTTCTTTATCTTCTCTTCCATGGGAAGGGGGTTTGTTCCGAAAACGCCTACAGGTGGTAATCCTGATCCTCCTTGAGAAATTCCCGTGAAAAATGATAACGAAAAAAAGAAAGGATAAAAAGATTCGAAGAATTATTCCTCAGTCTTCTTTTTCTTGTCTGTTGTGGGAAGTTCTTTCACCCCATAAAAACCTACAGGTGGTAAGCCTCCGTCTCCAGATGTCCTTCCTAGATTACTAGTTGTTCCTGAAAATCCCGCTACAGGAATATTTGTAGGGATCAGCATTATAGTTGCTCCACCTTCAGTTGCAGCTTCAAAGAGTAAATTTATCCAACGTAATTCCATTGCCAATGGTACTTTTGCATATTGTTCAGCTGCTTCTATCATACCTTTTGCTGCTTCTTTTTCTGCTTGGGCAAGTGTGATACGCGCACGTCTTTCTCTTTCTGCCTCTGCTTGACGGGAAATTGCTTCTTGTAACCTTCCTGGTACGACTACATCACGAATTTCAACACTCATGATTTTTATACCCCACATTACGGTCTTCTCATCAACAATTTCTTGCATATGATGAGCAATCTTTTCTCTTTCAGCTAACACTTCATCGAGTTCCACTTGTCCTGTTACCTCTCGTAATGTAGTTTGAGCAACCCACTGGGTAGCGGATTGATAATGTTCCACTTCTAAGATAGTTTTTTCCACATCTACTACCTTGAAAAATAATACGGCATCGATAGTAACGGGGACGTTATCTCTAGTTAGACTTTGTTCAGAACGGAATGAGTATGTTTGGATTCGTGTGGAGATAACAGAGGGAATTTTATCAATACCTGGAATAATCCAGAACACTCCTGGTCCCTTTAATCCTGTATATCGTCCAAGACGAAGAACAGGGGCCCGTTCCCATTCTTTTATTATCTTAATACCACTAAGGAGATAAATAACGACGAGGATCAGACCAAACAATCCAACAAACATTAACATAACATCTAAGCCCTCACTTTGGGCAAAAAAATTCATAATTTCCATTTATTTAACCTATTTTTCGTTCTTCTTGATTATTAGTCACATTTTGACTAGAAAATTATATAATTTAAATCCTCACGTTACGGAAAGCAAAGAGATCAATAATTTCTTTGTCCGATATTCCTTGCCTCCGAATGCAGGAATTGTTCACATGGCTTCAAATCACATTCTTGTTGAATTTTCAATCGCTGGTCAGAATGAATACGGTCGTGGTATATTAGATCGTAACCTTGCTTCCCGTACAATAGCGTTAATCAATTATCAACTTAGGAATGCAATTCAAACACGAATTGTAGTCCGTAATGGAGAAGTCAGTTTTCCATTTAAGATTGGTAGGGCAGGCCCTGAAAATGCCAAGAAAAAAGTTCAGAAGGGAGATATTGGATATTGGACGCAAAGCAATGTTCTAATTATTTTCTTATCTGATAAAGAAACTGCATATCCAGTTAATATCATTGGACATATTCAACAGGGGGACATTAAATTTTTCGAGAAATTGAGAATTGGCCGGTCCATTAAACTTGAAAGAGTTAAGAGCGCGATCGATGAGGAGGACTACCTCTAAACGATCAGTGGCCGAAAAATAATCTCTCAGCTAATCGTATTGGTAAACCGACTTTTTGAATTTCTCTAGCGACATCTCTGATGTCATAGCTTACCCTTATCCAGTCTAATTTAATCGAAGAGTCTGGGTTTATTTCCATAATACCAACAGATGCCCGTGGATCATTATCACGTGGTTGACCTACGCTTCCAGGATTAAAAATGACTTTTCCCTCTTCGTTTTGATATATTAATGGGATATGGGTATGACCTGCAATAAGAAGTACATTATCCCCAATCATTCCTAAAAGTTCATCTTTTCGTTGTTTGGAGTCTTCGGGATAAATATAATCTGTTAAATACTCTTTAGGAGAGGCGTGTGTCAAATATATCTTGATACCACTCTCTTCGATTTCTTTATATTCATTTTGGGCTATAATGGAAATATAGGTCTTATTGTAGGTAGTAAGTTCGTCAAAAGTCCAAAGGACTGCTTTTTCTGCGTCAGGATTAAATCCATCAGCATTACCCGTTGCGCAAGCAACATCATGATTACCAATTATATTTAAATCGAAAGATTCTGATATTTTTACGAGTTCATTGGGATAAGGCCCGTACCCGATAATATCACCTAAGCATATAGTATAATCGATATTTTTTCCATATTGCTCTTGAATTTCATCGCGAATAGCATTATAAGCAGTCAAATTACTATGGAGGTCTGCTAAAAATAATATCCGCATTGGTCGAGTAGACATGGAATATCCCAAAATCGAATTTTTGACTCATGTTATCTTATAAAAGTAGCATTTATCCCTGAATATTTATTTTTCCTAATGAGAGAAAAAAAGAATGTAAGTGGTTCGGTTACCACTAATAGTTTTATCTTAAGATTCTCTCATTAATCGGATGTTAGAATTTGAATTTCTAATTCTTTTTCAGTGAGAGTTTCTTTTTTATTCAAGGCAGTTGTTATTATTTCAAGAACTAATTTCTTTGCAGCTTCAACATCAATACCTTGCTTATACTCTTTACGAAGAGCATCGATGATTCGTTCATTTCCACTTCCTGCAGCATATGCATTTACTGCGAAGAAAGAACCTCCATTGTCTACAAAGAACAATTCTGCTTCTTTAGAGATCGGATTAAACCCTGCTAGAAGTAAAGCTGTCCCAAAAGGTCTAAGTCCACCTTGAATGGTATGACGGGCCATTAAATCTCCTAATCGTTGAGCTAACGCTCTAACAGAGATTTTTTCTCCGTAAATCAAACGATGTTGTTGTGCAACTAAACGAGCCTGTCCTATTAAAAGGTTCGAATCGGTTGAAAGCCCAGATGCAATTAGGAATAACCTACTATCTATTTCTTGAATCTTGTCTGGTTTTACAACTAACGGATCGAATAATGTTTCGCCAGCAAGTAAAATGGTCTTGTTGTCTAAGATCATTCCTAAAGCGGCTGCTCCTTTCTCAGATGCTTTCCGTGCATAAGATAATTGAACTAATTCGCCGTCAGGACTCCAAATTGCTGCAGATTTATCGTATGGTATTCTAGAATCGTACATGGTAAATACCTCACATATCAATATGGATTTCTTCTGTTATAACTTGATCTCCATCCTTAATGAAGATCAATCCATCAATTCCATTCCCAGTAGCATTATCTCTTGCAAGAGATGTCTTTAAAGCTGCAATAGCAAGATTTTTCGCCGTCTCTTTGTCGAGATCAGGTTTATATGAATTTTCTAATACACCAATGGATAGAAGGGTTCCTGATCCAATTGCAAAGAAATCTTCGTCAGATAAAGACCCATCAGGACCTATAACATAAACATGTGATCCACGACGATCGACTCCGGCAACTAAAAGTTGTACCCACCAAGGTTGAAATCTTCGATAACTTCCGTGCATAATAGTGGCAAGTAAACTCCCTGCTACTTTTATACTGGGCTTGAAATTGTTTTCAAGCTGATAAAGACGTAATTCACTTCGCAACAAATCCACTAGTGCTTGTGCATCGGATACAGATCCTGCAATGCCAATACCAGTGTAATCATTAACCTTATGGACCTTTTTTGCTTGTTTACTAGCGGTAAAACTGCCCATTGATGCACGACGATCAGCGACAACTAAAGCACCATTTTTAAATTTCAATGCTAGTCCTGTTGTCCCTTTTAATCGATTCATCTGGTCTTGCTGTGAATTATTAAATAAGGGGTTTGTTGGATAATTCACTCTGTATTTCTCCTTTATTGTGTTTTTCATTGTTGTTGAATATTGTATTGTTTCATGTGAAGTATTTCAAGACACCATTAATATGACTGGCTTTTGACGAAAAAAGGAAACATTAGTTTAGTAGACAAGAATGATATTGATTTTGGTTTTTTTCTTTTTAACTTCAGAAATTCAAAGTCATTTACCTTCTAAACTTATCTTTGGTTATATTTTGTCGATTAAGAACCTAAAATTCCATATAGAGTGCTGGTTTCATTGGTTGTGCCTTTGATGCCTTTTTCAGTGGATCGTTAATTGATTCAGTCTCAGCAGCGTACACTTCTATCTCACACTCGAAGTGTTGAGATAAATACTGCTCATATCCAGAAATTGCATCTAATTCTTTATCAGTTCCAACAAACTCTTTTCTAAAAACTTTAGCATCGCCACGAATGACCTTTAGTTCTTTAGCAATATCTTTCATTTTAGGGGTGAACTTCGGATTTGATTTAAGAGTACCCATGACTTTTCCCATTTTAAAAGATCCTCCTCCTAGTATTTGGGAAACTTCAGCATAAAGGTCTTGTTTCCATACAGGAGCAATAAAAATTATTATCTTTTTAGGAGAATCTCGTTTTAGGTCTATAATTGCTTGGATATCTTCTGATAGGTCTTTAATGAAATTAGTTTGAAGCATTAAATCTGCTGCTTCAGCCGATAATTCTAATTGAGGCATTTCTCTTAGTGAACAGAACTCAGTTGATCCTAATTTTTCGTTGATTTCTTCACAAACATGTGGAATCATTGGACTGAGAACTACATTCCAATGATCGACCATATAGCGAAGAGCTGCGTGCCTTTCCTTCTTAGATATGCCAACAGATGACTTTTGGTAGAATTCAATCTCTCTTAACATAAGATGGAACGCGTGTGTCACAAAATCTCTTCCATTATACTGATCTAGCTGATTTATGGCTTCCTTTAAATGTGATGTACAAGCAGAAATGAAGGATCGTGTCATAAAAGATGATTTATCAGCGTCAAAAGATTTACTTCTAGGATATGAAGTAATTTCATTTATCAACTGCCAAAATTTTCTGAATCTAGTTACAAGGGTGTTTATCCCTTCATCAGTCCAGTTCAAAACTGTGTCTGCAGATCCAGCAGCAACTAGATACATTCTTGTAACATCGACTGAATACTTCTTTGGCAGAAGCGCGATAGGTATGACATTTCCTGCTGATTTCGACATTTTTTCTCCCTCTCGAATCAATAATTCATTTAGGCTGAAACATTTGGGCCAATGTTTCGGAGGGAATATTGCTACGTGATGAAATATTGCAAATGATAAGTGATTGCCTATATGTGCAATAGCAGTATGTCGTAGATCATTCGGATACCAATAAAGAAATTCTTTTTGCATTTCATCTAAAATTTGTGGATTAATACCACTTTTCTTTGAAATTTTCGCTTTTACTCCTTTTTTCAAAAATACGTAATCAAAAACTTCTGGAATCAATTGTTCAGGACTAATTTTATTTTTACGAATATGATGAATAATCGTGTAAAAGGCCATGTAAATGACACTGTCGCTCAATGATTCAATTATCCATCCTTGTCCCTTGGTCAATGGAAATTCCGTTCCTAATCCTCTCTTTCTCACGCAGGGTCTTCGATCCAACCAATCAAAAGTACGTTCGAAGGATTTTCGATATTTCTCAGGAGTAATTACCATCTTAGAAAGAGCATCAAATGCTTTTGATTTCCATTTCTTATTACCATAATGTAGAAAGTACTGATCAGGTAATACAGCAACAATGATTTCTCCACCACATCTGCAAAAAGCTTTTCTCGAAGTTTCATAAAATACTGCTGCTCTTTTTTCTTCAATTAACGCCTTTGCTACATTATCTTTGGCTTGTTCGACCTTCTGACCCGCAAATTCCTCTGTAAAGTCCATCATAACGCCATTGTAAAATTCAGAAGAATATATTTCTTGGGTTGCTGTTTCTAGCTTCTCTGTGTCCTTCTGGTTTTGAACACCTAGCCTTTCAACGATCTCAATCGCAGGAAATTCCCCATAATCTTCAATTGAAATTAATGCAATTGGTTTAATTTTGGCTACCTTTTCAGCTAAGCCTTCATATTGATCAATCGGTGAAGAATCTTCTTTTAAATCTCTTAATGCTATGTAATCATACGGAGCATGGGCAGGTACTGAGTAAACAACCCCTGTTGCATGTTCAGGATCAACAAAAGGCGCTGGAAGGATAGGTAAGGGTCTACCAGGTACGCGTGGAGCATAAACATCTAATCCAATGAAATCGGACCCTATTTTTTCCTCTAATTCTTCAATTTCATGATTCTGTTGATGTAATTTTGTAACAGCTTTAGATGAAATTATCCATGTTTCTCCATTTATTCGTATTCGTTTGTATTTAGCCTCTGGATGTAACCAAAGATTTGTGGCACCATATATGGTTTCAGGACGAAAAGTTGCTGCAACTAGATAATCTTCCCCTAGTTGAAATTTTAGCGCAACAAATTCTTGTACCTCAACTTTATTGACATCTGCATCTCTAATATCATCTTCACCAACCGCATTTTTATCAATTTGGCACCAAAGTATTGGAAATTCTCCTTGGACAACTAAATTTTGTTCGATCAGATGTTTATACTGCCATTCAATAAATTTGTTATATTCAGGATCTCCAGTTGTAAATTGTCTATGAACATCCAATGAATAGCCCATCGCTTTAAAGTCATTAATCATATTCTTAGCAAAATACATAGCAACATTCATAGGTTCTTTGAAAGATTGGACTATTTTCTTAATCTTCCTTTCGTCACGTTCATAAATGCGTACATAATCTGTATACAATGAGATTGTATGTTTATCTCCCTCTTCTATTTTTGCTGATACAGATAATACTGGTGTTCCAGTAATATGGAATGCCATTGGCCAAAGCGTATTATTTCCCAATTGACGTTTATAACGGCAAAACATATCTCCTAGCGTGTAGGTACGAGCATGCCCTACATGTAATGCTCCTGATGAGTAAGGGTACGGAATTGTTACAAAATATTTCTTTTTCTTATTATCAATTGTCCCTTTGAATATGTCTTTTTCTGACCATCTATGCTGCCATTTCTGTTCAATTGATCGTAGACTATCGAAAAAATCGCTAATAACACCTTGTGTTTCACTCAATGTTTTACACCGTCATTTGAATTAAATTTTGATTAGAATTAAAGAAAAAACAATGATTTGCAGAGGATACAAAAATAGAGCGTTCTCTAAAGTTTGAAGAATTAGTTTTACGGAAGAAGAACGCAATACCTCATTGAATTACCTCAAGTCATCCCTTTTTACCCTTTTTATATAAAAATTTGGCTATCATCGAAGGACTCAACACTCACCAATAAGTATCAGAGCAGTGGGGGGGGTTCAACTGCTGAGGAGAAGGAGAACAATGAAGTCCATCCCTATACGAAATACTCTCTAAAAAAATAGCGAATTAATCTAGAGATTAATTCGGATGAGAAGGATTATTTTCGCGTATTTGAAGGAAAATATGATGATTTACCATTATTTGGCGAATTAGTTGAATAAATCTTTCAATGGTATTAGAATTAACATTGTAGCTCTCAATTTCGATTTCTCTTTCTGAGATGGTAGAAATCAAAATTTTGGAATGATCTTCTACATGTATCCACTCTAAACGTCCCTTTTTATTTGTCGAATAGTGTCCAACAAATCGATAATACCCAAAATATTTACCTGCTAATCGTTGAACTAAATTTTCAACAGGTATTTCTTTCTCTGAAGTAATTATCGTAAGAAATCTGTTAAGATCCTTGTTTTGTTCTTGATAATGATGAACAAGCCCCTGATTATCAAAATATTCTCTTATTTTGTCATAGGTTTCATTACCTAAACCATATCCTCCGTCAGGAGATTGTTGAATTAAGCGATCTTCTTGAAGGCGTTCTAATGCACGAGTCAATTTTTGTTGGTGTACATCTCTAAGTAAGCGACGAAGACCATTAAAACGAAAGTTGTAGTTTTTCTCCCGTACGGATAACTCCTCTAGTACCGATTCTTCCAATCTCGATAAATATTCTGGGACAAAGTCCTCATTATCTTGTCGGTAATCTTCCAAAATTACTCACTTCTTTCCTCATCAATTTGTGTATTCAATGATATAAATGGATATAGGTAAACTGTTTTCTATTTGACAAGTTGCTCTCATTTATTATTCTATGTCCAATTTATGTCTTTTCTCAGTAGTTTTTTGTTTCTTACTGCGTATTTCAAGAACACCATTACGGATTGTACTTTTTGTTTGCTTCGGTTCTATTTTCGAGGGCAGATGTATAACTTGATTAATCTCTCTGGTATCAACTTTTCCTTGAAGGGTTAATTCCAGACCACTTGCACTAACTTCTATACTCAAGCTTTCCTTAGTAAACCCTGGAACCTCTACAAAAATTTTTAAAGAGTCATCTTCATCTAAAATATCCACGAACCGATCGGTATTAACTGATTTTGAGGATATTTGAGGACTTTCTGGGCTTTGACTATTGATAGGAAACATATCGAATTGGGGTAAACCTATTTTCTCGCGATAGTCGTTTAAATTTCCCCATTGTCTAACCTCCGGTTTATAATCAGTATCTGGCCCGATACGCATTGAATAACCAAATGTTATAGGTCCATCCTCTGCATATTCGTTTTTCGATTCGTTCATAGATGTATTGAATTCTTCATTAAATGATCTAAAAATGTCATTTAAGTCAAAATTCCAAAATTCGTCAACAAATCGTCTTTTTCGATTCATAATTGTCACCTTTTAATAATTATCTCTGATAGAAATATATTCACGTACTGTTTATAAATTTTATGTTAGTGAATAAATCTATATGATGAAGTTACATGAGGGTAAGTTCGATTTTACAGGCAGAAAACGTTTCTAGTAACTTGTGAATAAAAAGTTACAATTTTCTCAGTATCCTTATACTTTTGAATTAATGTTAGGTTTGCTAATTTGAGGATATTTATGATATGATTGATCTTCTTGCTGCTATACTTATGGCTCTATTTCAAGGAATTGTGGAATGGCTTCCAATTTCCTCAGAAGGGCAATTATCATTACTATTTGTGACAATTTATGGTCTCGATGAATTGGCTGCGGTTACATTAGCACTATTTTTACATCTTGGTACAATGTTGGCGGTTATTTGGTATTTTAGAAAAGATTTGCTAGAAATGATCAATCTCCGGTCTCCAATGCTGGAAATGATGATCATCACCACGATTGGAACAGCCCTAACCGCGGTTCCACTTGTTTTAATGTTTAAGACTTATTGGAAGAATTTTACTGACAACCTTATTCTCCCAACCGACCTTCTTTTTGCATTATTTGTGGGAAGTTTACTAATTGTTACTGGCTTCGTGTTATCAAAACAATCAGACCAAGGAACCAGAGATCTACTCTCTTTAACAAAAAAAGAAGCTCTCTTCCTAGGACTCGCCCAAGGAATAGCTGCATTGCCAGGTATAAGTCGGAGTGGGATGACTATTACATTTCTACTTATTATTGGCATAATGCATAGAGATGCATTCAAAATTAGTTTCTTGGTGTCAGTTCCAGCCGTACTAGGAGCTACAGCATTAGAGTTTATATTAGAGGGATTTAAGATAGATATTACTGGAATGACTGTTGGAAATGTGTTCTTTCCATTCCCCCTATTAGTTCTTTCAATCTTATTAACTGCGATTATTGGAATCTTGACAATGGATTTCTTAATCTCTTTGAAGGAGGTACCCTATGACAAGTTTTGTTATGGGTTTGGTACAGCAACGATTGTCCTGGGGACAATATTTTTCTTGATTAAAGTGGTGAGTGCATAATGACGATACTTACGACACACATAAGTTTAGCAGGAATAGTATTTTGGTCCTTTCTATCCTCAGCAGAGAAAGATAACTTTAAAGAAAACAAATTTCTATTTTGGATTGTTCTAGCCTTTTCGATCCTTCCTGATGTTGACATTTTCTTTGGGATACATCGTGGTTTATCTCATAGCCTTATCCCTCCGACATTATTAGTCATTAGTGGAATCAGTATCCATATCTTAAACCAATACAGGACAAAACCAAGAAATGAAATAGACAATCTAGCAAATCAACAACAAAATGCGTTTAAAGGACGACTTTTTCTGTACGCCGGACTCTTATGGATTTTTCATCTGTTATTAGACTTTGAATACCCTCTTGCGATTTTTTATCCACTTTCTGATCGTCTTTATCAGCTAGATTTTGTTTATCTTCTGAGTTTGGTTCCCTGGTTATTCTTTCCAGTGATGATTGTAGGTGTGGAATTTCACTTAACTAGCATTTCATATTTACAGGGTATAGCGAGTTACTTTGTCAATCTAACCCCTTCTCAACGGATAGATGTTTTTGGTACGGATATTATTGCAATAAGGATTGAAGATATTTTTATTCATTTGTTTCTGTTTGTAATCTTCCTACAAGTCACGAAACCGATGTTTCCGAAGGTATCCATCAAAAGGTTTTGGAATTATAAATCACGGATTCAATACGATGGATACATTCTAACAACAGGTTTAGTAATTTTACTGATTGGCCTTGTAATGGGACCTATGATTGGAACTCATGTCACTGATTCTAATACAAATAATTCTTCCTTTAGAATATCAACAAATACTTTTGCGCCCTCAATTGCATTGTCCATTGATCCTCCGAGTTACTTTCTTCAGCCAAAAACAATCATGAAAGTAACTGGGTCTCTAATAGTTGAATCTGAGAGTGGAGATTTTGACCATATATTATTAGTTTCCTCTCAAGAGCATTATAACGCTTTCACAAGCGATCTTTCACTACTATTCAAGGAGAATCCTCCCAATACAAGTGAAAATATCATTATTCTCCAAGAGAATTATACGATTCTACTAGATCGACTATATAGCACCGCACTGGCTATGAATCTTACAAATCTAAATGAAACAACGATTTATACAGAGATTATAAGTAGTCCTATAATTGTGGTAGGTGTGATGGAAAATTGGAACAATACACAAGTTCTAAGTGGAAATGAACAAAAAATGAACGTTAAACTAGAAATTACTGTAATAACAAGTCGTTTATCGTTATTTATTATCGGACTTGGCACAATGGTATTAGGAAGTAGTACGATTTTCATTTCCGTTATATTAAAAAGGTGTCATATGACAAAATTGCCTTAGACTCATAGATAGATTCTTCTTCAAATATGAAATAGGTGTTGTACATATGCCTTCGTATCGTTGTCAAAGCTGTGGGAAAATTATATCTCCCATTCCTCAACATTGTGGAAAAGATATGGTTATAGGGGAAGTTAACGGAGCTCCTAGTTTAATTTGCGTAAATGGTGAAGATTGTCATTATGAAACTCTCCCAAAATGCTGTAGTATGCCCGGATATACCCGATGGATATAAATCAGAGTTTAATTAATAAGTAAATTTAAATATTTAATAAATGGGAATGCAAGAGACACTTTCAGTGGAACACGGCAATGAACTACATCAGATACATCTGACGTTTTTAGACGATTTAAATACCACTGTACTCGATTATCACTTCCAGAAGAGATTTTGTCAAACAATTGTCTCAGTTTATATGAACGAATAAACATTGTCATCATTTGTTCTTCCCATTTAGTCTGATAATCACTAAGTGATCCATTTCCGATCAAATAGCTATGAATTGTATCCGCAGCAATAGACCCAGCTACCATTGCTGTTGGTATCCCACCTCCAACACTTGAAACCACTTGACAAGCAGAATCACCAACTAAAAGAGTCTTCGAATTCTCATCAACAGTTTTCTTTAAGGGTAACCCAACAGGGACCAGACCACCAATTGTCGTTTCAATTGTAGCTGAGCGTAACAATTCACTCACATAAGGGTGATTCAAAGTGAAATTGTCTAATGCTTGGGAAACAGTAATTCTACCTTTAGACATTGGAATCCGTAAACCAACACCCACATTGGCAGTTGTACCATCTTTGGGAATCACCCAAGCATATGCTCCTGGAGCGTAATTCTCCCCGAAAAACATCTGAATATCAGTTGGATCAAACTTTGAGGAATCTATATTTGTCATCACATGCTGTTTGACGTAAACAAAATGTTCTGTATTCCGCTTTTCAGCTAACCCAGCCCATCGAGCAATCCGTGATCGGGCACCATCTGCTCCAATAATGACTTGTGCTTCTATAGGTTCAGGAGATAATCCTTTACGAGAAACCCATGTTGTAGTCTTTTTCATATCAGTAGCTCGTGATGATCTCCAAATTTGAGCTCCAGCGGATTCAGCAGAATCTAATAAATCTTCATTCCAAGCTCCACGATGTAAGGTATAGCCTTCAAAAGGAGTTTGGATTACTTTTCCTGAGGGGGAATGGAAACTTATTCTATTTGTTCTGGTGCTGATAAATTTCGAATTAAATTTATAAAAATTATGAGCATCAGGAACATTTGGAGTAAGAATAGCCATTTCCTCTGGGGAAGGCATAAATTCACCACATTGTACAGGAAACCCTGGTCGTTCTCGCTTGTCTATCCCGAGTATTGAATATTCTTTACCGACGATTTTTGTTAAATTGTATAACGTGGATGCTCCAGCTGGACCTAATCCTACAACTAGCACATCAACTTTCATGAGAGTTTTTCCTATGATATACTATTGAAGAGAGATCATGTTCGGGTAAAGCTTGTCGCAGCGTTAACTGCAAAATCAAAAATGGCTTCAGGAATCACACCGATAAGAATTATTAATATGACACCAATACCGATTGCCATTGCATAGGACATTGGTATTCTATAAGTCTTCAAAGATTCAACAGAAACTGTATGAGATTCAAGCAGTTCTTCTGCTGGTGGATCGAGAATCATTAATTTGATAACACGAATATAGTAGTACACTGAAATTGCGCTGTTTAAAACCCCAATTATTGCTAACCAGATTAAGTCAGCATATATAGCTGAAAAGAATATGAATAATTTAGAGATAAATCCTGCAAGAGGAGGAACACCCAGTAAACTGAGGAGTGCTATTGTCATCGCAAAAACTATCCACGGATGACGTTTTCTGAGACCAGCATAGTCATTTATTTCTTCGCTACCTACAGAAAAGGAGACTACTATGACGACTGTAAATGCAACTATCTTCATTACGGCATGAGTCAGAATGTGGAACTCTGCTGCAGCTATTGAAAAACTACCAACGGAAATATCAATAAGTCCAGAAATTGAAGCTACTGGTTCATTCGCTGCTGCAGCTAATGCTATCAGTATATAACCAGCATGTGCTATACTTGAATAGGCAAGCATTCTTTTGATATTAGTCTGAACCAATGCCACTACGTTACCAAGTGTCATAGTCAACACTGCTAATACAGCAAAAATTATACCCCATATTTCTCCTAAATCAGTTAAACCTTCAATCACAATACGCATTATTGCTGCAAAACCCATTGCTTTTGAACCAGCAGCAAGATAGGTTGTAATGGCTGTCGGGGTTCCTTGATAGACATCTACTGCCCATGCATGGAATGGTACTGCGGCCATTTTATATCCAAAACCAACAAATAGAAACATCAGTGCTAAAACATGTAGGGGAGAGAAATTTGATAATGATAAATCTGTAAATGAGGTGACGACTGTTTCCAAGCTTGTTGGGGTGGATGATCCAGTTGAGCTAGTAATTCCATAAATGAGTGAAATTCCAAATAAAATGAAGGCTGAAGACATAGCACCTATTAAAAAGAATTTCAACGCACTTTCGCTGGTTTCAGCTCGTGATTTCTGATAAGCAGCAAGAGAATACACAGGGAGCGACGCTAGTTCCCAAGCTACAAAGATCAATAGTAGATCATTCGCTGCAGCCAACACCATCATACCAATAGTAGCGAGGATGAGAAGTGAATAATATACACCTAAGTTATGATCCGTTTTCATATAATCGCTGCTAGAAATGGCTACAAAAACGAGGACGATTAAAAAGATAATGGCAAAGAACCGATAAAAATCATCGATTACCATAATTCCTGAAGGAAAGTTGATATCTAGAAAATCATCAGGATTTCCAAACAAATGAACAGTATCGCCATTTACACTTAAAATAACACTATAGAGCGCGAGAAATCCACCTATAATTGTAATAGGGGGAGTAAATTTTCTTGCGATATTAAATGCTTCAAGTAGAAGACATATGATCATAGTTCCTATTAAAATCAGGAACGGGAGAAGTATAATGGCTATATTGCTCATTGTTTTGTTTCACCTTTAGAATTGAGATGCGAAAAATGCCGTTGCTTCAGTCATCAATTTTAGTAGCCAATCAGGGAATAATCCCAACACGAGAGTGAAGAGACTTAATAGTCCAAGAACTGCGTACTGGGACCAGTGGGAGACATCATGTGCATGCGCTAGTTCTGGATTTTTATCGCCGAATACAGTTCTTTGCAGCATCCAAAGATAATATGCTGCTGTGAAAACGATTCCGAATATTCCTATAAATGCCAGAATCTGTGCCCATTTGAATAGAGCGACAAATACTAATAGTTCTGACCAAAATCCAGCCAAACCTGGCAAACCCGCACTTGCGAAAGAGGCAAATACTAGTACAGCGGCAGTTATCGGCATATTTTTAGCAAATCCACGTAATTTTGGGATATCTCTTGTATGAGCAGAATGCCCGATTGTACCAGCCAAGAAAAACAATAATGGTGAGATAATTCCGTGTGCTATCTGCATATATTGGGCACCAGCGAATCCTTCCTGTGTTTGAGTAGCAACTCCAAGAAGGACAATTCCCATATGTCCAACACTGCTATATGCTACAAGTGATTTCATATCTACCTGTCTTAACGCAACCCAAGCTCCGTAAAGCAAAGAAACAATTCCTATTATGGCAACTAGCCATGCAAATTCTGTTAATGCATCAGGCAGGAACCAACCACTCATTCTCATTAAACCATAGCCTCCCATTTTTAACAGTAGCCCAGCCAGTATCATAGAACCAGGGGTCGGTGCTTCTACATGCGCTAAAGGAAGCCATGTATGGAAAGGCACACTAGGAACCTTGACTATAAATCCGAACAATAATGCCAAGAATATTAACAGGACAAAGGCTCCATTACCAAATTGTTGAGAGATACCTGTAAGCTCTGAAAACGAAAACGTTCCCATTCCAGAGTCAGTATATTTTGCTGATTCTAGCCAAATTCCAATGATCCCTAATAACATGACCATAGACGCTACATGTGTATAAATAAAGAAGTATATTGCGGCATATTCCCGTCGTGGTCCACCCCATATTCCTATGAGGAAGAACATCGGCACTAGCACTAATTCCCATGCAACATAAAAGATAACAAAATCTGTAGCAAGAAAGGTCCCCATAACACCTGTTTCTAGAAGTAGAATCATTGCATAATAGGCAGGCTCCCTTTCATGGATATCCTTAAATGACGCAAGGATTGCGATAAAAAATACAAATCCACTAAGAAGTACTAAAGGTAAACTTAGTCCGTCTATACCAAGAGAATAACTCATACCTAAAGATTTGATCCACTGAATATTCTCTACGAGAACCCATTCACCGCTAGCTGCATGGCCTACATGCAAACTTGAGGGCAAAAGTGGATTATTATCATACATCATCCAGACCAATATAGCAATAGCAAACGTGATTAAGCTAACTAGCAAAGCTAAATAACGCGCAAGTCCTTCACGTACACGGCCAATAAACCATGTAGGCAGAGCTGCTAAGATTGGTAGAAGAAAAATAAGAGTTAACACTCCGAATCCGTTTTCACCAAATAATATTTGTGTTATCATTGTCTTCAACCTTCAATTTTTAGAGGGGTAACACCCCTGCTATAAATAAACCGATGATAATAATTGTAATCGCACCCATTAAGGAGTAAAGTGCATAATTTTCAACTACTCCTGTCTGAACACGTCTAATGTACCCTCCAGTTTTCATAACTCCTTTAGCTGAACCCCTTATTATTCCGTGGTCAATGACTCTCTCATCTGTCGCCTTAGCTAATCCACACAATGCAACAGATGCACGACCCGTTAAGCGTACCAAACCATCGACAACAGTGTCATCCCACCATCTAGAAAATCCACACAGTTCGTACCCAATTCTCCCAGTGAATCTTACGGCGTTATCGAAAATATTTTTCTCGAGCCAATTCATCAATTCACAATAATAGGCATAGATGACATGAACCAAACCAAGGTAAAGATCATCAATATAGTAGCCCTTTTCAAGTAATCTTTGGATACCTCTTCCAATAAATGTTAATTTAATACTTCTAATAACTGATCGGGAGGTTTCTTGAATTCCTACTATTGAATCTTTCTCACTTACCTCAAATTTGAATGTACCATCAGCTGAAAAGGTAACTGTTGCATTCTTACGCGGGTAATATACTATGTAGGCGAGTCCAATACCACACAATGCAATGATTAAGGAAGAAAGTTGGGTTAACACTGTAAGACCTTTATCAATATCTGGAGCTGGCTTTAATGGTTCCAGCCATTCAAACATATGGTGTTCAATATTTAACAATGGGATCAGTTCTATGTTCAAGACAGGAATATTCCCCAAAAAGTAGATCCCGGCTAAGACCAAAGATACTATGGCTAATGTCCATAATGGTCTAGTCATCCAACTATCTGACTCATGTGCATGATGTTCTGGTTTTCTAGACTGACCCGGAAAGACTAAGAACCATAATCTAAATATGTAGAACGCTGTAAGAAATGCTGTTATTACTGCAGATAGCCAAACTAGCATAACTAGTGGTTCATGCAATGCATGATCCAGCGTATGTAAAATTATTGCATCTTTGCTGAAAAAACCATTTCCTATACCTGCAAGAGAAAGGGATCCTATCAACATCACAATCGAAGTCTGAGGCATTTTTTCTCTCAATCCACCCATCTCTCGAATATCTTGAGTTCCTGCTCCATGAATTACTGAGCCTGCTGATAAAAATAGCAAAGCTTTGAACACACCATGGTTTATTACATGGAATATGGCCACAGCCATGCCTCCAACTCCTAAACCAATGGTCATATATCCTAATTGACTGATAGTGGAAAATGCTAACACTCCCTTGATATCTGTTTGTACAAGTGCAATCGTTCCTGACATTATTGCTGTTATTCCTCCAATGAGAGCAACGATTAGCATAGCATCCGAATCTGCAAACTCAAATACAAAATAACTTCTCGCGATCAAGAAGATTCCTGCTTTCACCATTGTAGCGCTATGAATTAGACAGCTAACTGTAGTAGGGCCAGCCATAGCATCTGGTAACCAAACATGGAGTGGAAATTGAGCAGATTTTCCAACAGCACCTCCAAATATTAAAAGGGCAATAAAAACAAACCACATCGGATCAAAGTGAATAGCCTGTGCTTCTAGCAAATCCCTAACTTCAATGAAATCAAAGGTGGGCTGACCGAAGTTCAGTGTTTCAAGATAAAGAAGAATTATCCCTGCAAATAGAAAAATATCTCCAACCTTGGTTGTCAAGAAAGCCTTTTTAGCTGCCGATGCTGGATGAGGTTGTCCTTCTGGTACAACTTCTTTGTCATAGAAATAACCAATTAGTAAGTAACTGCAAACACCCATAAGCTCCCACCCAACGAAGAGTTGAATAAAATTAGGGGACAAACAAAGGGTTAACATTGCTGCAGCGAACAGGTTTATTTCAGCATAGTAACGAGGAGACCCTTCGTGAGACATATAACTTCTGCTATACACAACAACTAGAAAAGCTATAAGAGCAACCATTAAACTTACAACAGCGGCAAGAGGGTCGAGAAGGACTCCGATCTCAATTTTAACATCCCCTACATGAAACCATGTTGCAGCAATTTTTTGCTCTATATGAGCATGATCAAGTAGAAGACGAAGAATAATTTCTCCTGAGACAAGTAAAGTTAAGATGAAACTTGCACCAGTAGCAATTAATGCAATTAAATTACCATAGGCTTTTTTATCAACATATTTTCCAGCGAACAAAACAATAAAGGATGCTACGATTGGAATTATTGGAATAAAAACAGCAAAATCACTAAAAATTAAGTGTACTACTTCTTCAACCATGATTTGTCACCTTAACCTTTCAACGCTTGAAAATCTGTTGCCTCCACTGTTCCATGATTTCGATACACAGATAAAATGATCCCTAATCCCACTGCAGCTTCAGCAGCAGCGAGTGCAATGCTAATAATCACAGCAATTTGCCCTGTCACAAACCCTATATCATTGTACAGAGCAAAAATAGCAAAATTGATATTAGCTGAATTTAACATTATTTCTACTGCGATTAACATACGTATTGCAGATTTGGACTTAATAAAACCCGCAAATCCAATTAAGAATAACAATAATGCTATTCCCACAAAAATTGAGGCATCTGCGATCATACATCCTCAACCTCCTTCTTCACAAGATAGACGCTCCCAAGCATCGCCCCTAAGACTAAAAGGCCTAATGTAAGGATTGTTCCTCCATGTAAAGTGAACATTTGTTCTGCTAATTGTCCAATTAGCACGGCGTCGATCGCTTTATCGGGGAACTCTGGGTCAATTCCTCTACTAGCTAAATCTTGAAGTGTCCAAAAAATACTACTTACCTGAGACAGAATATAAGCTCCAACCATAAATAACAAAAATGCACCAGCAAAGCTTAAACGCCAGTCCATTAATTTTCCTGATCCTAGTGATTCGAACATAGCTTCCTTCCCCGAAAGTGAGATGGCGAAGAGCATTAGGATCGTTATTCCGCCTGCGTATACGATTATTTGAATTACTAATAATAATGCAGAGCCTGCATAAAGTAAAAAAATCATTGCAACACCTAGGAGACAAAATATTAGCCATAAAACCGCGTGATATACACTTTTAACGGATACAGCAAGGTAAGCAGACCCTGTTGTATATATTACCAGTATAAATAATACAAAGTATTCTAATAGTTCAAACAATTCAGGTGGGATTAAATAAGCCATCATCAGTTCTCCTTATCAGCTTCCGTGGTATTTTTGCTATTATCCTGATATTCTTTATCACCATACTTCTCTACATATTCTTTCCAGTGATTTGCATACTCTTTGGGATAATAAAGCTTGTAAATTCCATACAAATCGTGATAATCGTGGTATAAATCTTCTTTATTGGATGTCGCAGCGTCAAAACCAGGTGTATGATATAATGCATCATATTTGCATGCTTCAACACAGAAACCACAATAGAGACATCTTCCAATAAAAATTTGTGGGTGTAAAAGGGGTCTAGGTTTCTTTCCTTCCCGAGTTTTTTGTTTTTCAACCCAATGTGCAGGGGTTGGGGTAACTTCAACCATTTCTATACATTTGTTGGGGCAGGCTCTTTCACATGCTTTACAGGCGGTGCAGTTAGGAGCATTCAGGCCAATTAAACCCCGATAATTTGGTGAGATATGGGGTGTTGCTTTAAACACGTCAGAGAATGTTAATTCCCGGTCAAGAATGGTTTCACCTTTTTCTGCCAACACTTCGGGAAAATAAATTGTATCTTTATTGCGACGGTCACCATCATATATTGCAATCGGTTTTTTAAAGAGCAAGCGTCCGACATATGCCAATGGTCGCGTTATTAGAATATTTGGGATTAATTTAAAATTTACCATTTTAGCTAACCACTCCGAATAATCCTGGATTCATCAAAAATAAAATGATAACGAGAACTATATTCACAAAAGCAAGAGGTATTAGTCGTTTCCACCCAATATCTAATAATTGATCTATTCTAATTCTTGGTAATGCGGCTCTAACCCAGATAAATAAGAATATAAATACCCAAATCTTTACAACGAGGATTGCAGTTGATAAAAGGGGAATACTTTCGATTGTACTTGCTGGAATAAAGGGTAGATAAGCGCCACCCCAGAATAAAGAAACACCAATAAAGGCTCCAATTAGAAGAATGAAATATTCCGTAGCCATTGACATCATGTAACGAAATCCTGTTAATTCAGTCCTCCAACCCATGACTAGTTCTGCTTCTGCTTCAGGAATATCAAAAGGAACTCTTTCGGTTTCTGCTGCTAATGAAACCATGAATACAATAAAACCAATAGGCATGAAAATCATAAATGGAAGTCCTGCAGGAGTGTTTGTCTGCTGGGAGGCAATTTGTACTAAAGAAAATGAATTGGTTACGATCACTACTGCACCTACAGACAGGATGAGGGGAATTTCATAACTAATCATTTGAGCAGCTGATCTAAATCCTCCTAGTACTGAATACTTGTTATTTGAGGACCATCCAGTTATTAGTACCCCCACAGGATAAAGGGAAAACAACGCGAATATTAATAGAAACCCAACTGCAGGATCAGCTATAACTTCGGTTGCCCCAAGAGGTAATAATGCTCCAAGCATAAATGGTGGAGCAACCACAAAGGCAAAGAAACCAATGTTAAACGGAAATTTATCAGCTTTTTCTGGCACAATATCTTCTTTAGAGAAGAACTTAAGAAATTCTGCGATATTCTGTAGAAGTCCGAACTTCCATGTTCTCCCGAAGAAATGTCCATAATTGAAATCTATGAATACGGGGCCTCGTCGATTCATCATACGCCCAACAAGTTTTCTTTCAAACCAAATCAATAAGATAGTATTAACAATTAAGAACACTAGAATGGAAGTCATTTCTAAGCTGTCAATAAGAGTTAAACGTAAAGAGTCTTGAAATTCAACCTGACCTGGCAAAATATCACTAACAAACCCAAGTAGCCAATCAACGAATCCATCATAAATACCAAAAGCCATAATCTTTCACCTATCTATCAATTTCTCCCATGCATAGATCTGCGCTAGCAACAATTGGTGGAATATCAGCAACTTTACCACCAGTAATTAGATGTGAAGTTAAACACAGATTGGAATAGGCTGGGGATTTTATCTTCACACGGTAAGGGATTTGATCCTCATTCCCAATAATATAATATCCAGCTTCTCCACGAGGATCTTCTGTTCTAAAATAAACCTCTCCTTTAGGAAGTCTTCTGGGTGCTTTTTGATTTATTTCACCTTCTGCAGGAAGATTATCAAGAGCTTGACGTATAATATGAGTGGATTGTCTTATTTCAGCCATCCTAACTTGGAATCGAGCTAAACAGTCCCCACCTGTTCGGACTGGTACCTCAAATTCCAGATCTGGGTAGACTAAATACGGTTCAACTTTTCTAATATCCCCTTGAGTACCAGAAGCTCTTAATACTGGACCTGTTGCTCCGAGGTTTAGTGCATTCTCTTTTGAGAGAACACCAACATTTTTGCTTCGGAGCATGAATACCTTCGAATCTTCCAACATAGCATTGTATTCTGCAACACGATCATCGAGATAGTACGTCAGCATTCTGGCATCGTCAATAAACCCGTTTGGAAATTCATGCTTCAAACCACCAACTCTGAAGTAATTATACATCATTCGAGATCCTGTCACATGCTCTAATAAATCAAGAACATATTCTCTCTCTCGATAAGGTATGACAAGCATTGTCAATACTCCCAAATCCCCTGCATATGCAGATAGCCATGTAAAATGAGACGCAATTCTCTGAAATTCGAGCATTATAACTCTCATATATTGGGCTCGCTTACTGATCTCCATCCCTAATAGTTTTTCAATTGCCATGATATAGGTCCCTTCCCATGACATCGCTGACACATAACATAACCTGTCTGCAAGTGGTTGAAAAGTGTCATAAGGACGTGATTCAGCCATCTTCTCAATCATGCGAAAAATATAACCAATAAGAATTTCAGACCCAACAACTTGTTCTCCTTCAGTTTTTACTTTTAAGGTCCATAAACCGTGATTAACTGGATGCTGAGGTCCCATATGAATATACATTTGTTCGCTCATGGTTAGACATCCTCCTTGGGCTGTGGTTTATATGAAAAAGGTTTTTCTGGTAATGTGTAGGCCCTTCTCATTGGATATAATTCAGAAATATGTTTGTGATCAAATTCATCCCAATCATCTGGAAGAAGCAATCTTTTCAAATTTGGATGCCCAGACACAATAATTCCGAACATATCAAATAGTTCCCTTTCATGCCAATTTGCAGAAGCCCAAATGGAGGTAACAGAGGGAATCTTTGGGTCATCCCGATCATCTAGTTTCACCCTGACTTGGATGACTGTTGAATCACCATCCCACCGATCAATGTGATATACTACATCAAAATAAGTATCCCAATCAACTCCTGAAATTGCTTCCAAAGAAGGAAATTCCAAATCCTGAGCTATAAAGGTCATAATATCTAGGAGGTTTTCAGGGCTGGTTCTAATTTCAAGGCGGGAATCAGCAATTATTTGTGCATCATGGATCTTTCCTGCAAGTTTGGACTTAATCTGCATTAAATGATCATCAATCCCAGTCATTATTCTTCTTCCTCCAATAATTTGTCCTTCAAAACAATCCGATAATCCACAAAGGGAGGACTTCTCTCATAAAACTCTCGAGGCAGTTCACGAAGGGGTTCTGGAACGTAAACACCATCTGCTTTAATTTTTTCTTGAAGACGATGAAGTCCCGCCCACATGGCTTCCGGTCTTGGAGGACAGCCCGGTACATAAATATCAACTGGAATTACTTGGTCAGTTCCTTCCAAAATTGTTGGAGCTTGCCAAAATGGACCTCCACTAATAGCACATTCTCCTGTGGCAAAGACCCACTTCGGAGCAGGCATTTGATCATAAACGTCTCTAAGCCGTGGTGCTCCTTTGAGAGTCATTGGTCCGTTGATCCACAAAACATCACAATGCCGAGGACTTGCACGAGCTAGTATTCCTATTCGTTCTGTGTCATACCGAGAAGCCATTGTCGCAGCCATTTCGATGGCACAACATTTCATACCCAAAAACACTGGATACAAACTGGCTCTTTGACTCCAATTTCTTAACCAATTCAGTATTACTGTCACAAAGTTTCTACTTTTCGTTAATACCACATTGGGCATTGGTTCATAGATTTCAAGCTCTCCAAGAGCTTTTAATTCCTTATATTCAGCCATGCTCTACACCCAGGACATTGTTCCCTTTTTCATCCAGAAAAATACCCCAAATAGCAATAGCGCTGCAAATAAACCCATTACAATCAGGATCGTCGTTTGATTGGTCACAATACGAAAAGAGTAGGCCCAAAGGAGAAATAGAATAGTCAATATATCAAAAACTACAAAAACTACTGCAAATGTAAAGAATTGGATATTAAATCGTACTTGGGCTGTACCTATTGGTTTTTCTCCACATTCATATGTTGTTGTCGCAGCTCTTAACCGTGGTATGCTTGGTGCCAGAATCAGCTGGATTATTTTGATAGCTATTGGACTTGCCAGACCTGCAATTAAAAATAAACCGAAGTGTGTGATTTGCTCGTCATACATGAGATTCCCATTAATGAGTGAATTCAAATAAACAGTTGCTTTAAATAACCGATCACGAACATTTTTAGATTTATTTTTTTGATCGGAATCTAATCCGTCCATAAATTTTGTTTTATAGACGATATTCCCTTCGAACACCCTATTTATTAATATCTTTCTCGAAATGATTAGAGAATGAACAATAATTAACTATACCGTAATAGTTCTGTAATTAGGATGCAACTTGTAAGCGTTGTAAACATAGCATTTTATTATGAGAACGATAAACACTCTTCCTGATGTTAGAGTGAAAATACTTCTTTTAGTACCTCCCTCAAATCAGGAGAAGACCATTTCAAAATATCAGCTTGCTTTTCTTAACTTTACTGCTCCTCCTCTTGGATTAGGATATATTGCTGCAGTCCTAGAAGAACATGGTCATTCAAAAATTAAAATCCTTGATTCTCAAGCATATGCATTAACCCCAAATGATTACCGTAGATATCTAAAACGTTATGCGCCTGATTTTCTTGGCATTCAAACTCTTACACCCAATTTTGCTGATTCTTTACAAGCTGCAAAAATTGCCAAGGAAGAAAATGTCCCAATTGTAGCTTTAGGGGGTTATCATCCCACTGCTATGCCTGATGAAAGCCTTCTTCTTGGGAAGGGAAACGTGGATCTTGTATTTCGGGGTGAAGCAGAATACTCAACTTTAGAATTTGTACAGAAATATGAAAATGGTCAGGATTGGAAAGAGGTAAAGGGAATTTCCTTTTTAAAAGATATTCCACAGCATAACCCTCCTGCTCCACTTATTCAAGATTTAGACTCATTACCTTTACCAGCTCGTCATTTACTCCCAATGGATCGATATAAGATCTTTGGATCCGCGTTCCCAGCAACTTCGATAATCACCAGCCGTGGATGCCCTTTTTCATGCGATTTTTGTAGTGTATCGGCCTTTTATGGGGCAAAATGGCGTCCAAGATCACCTGGAAAAATCGCGGAAGAAGTTCGATTTCTAAGAGAAGAAATGGATATTAAAGCAACAGCTTTTGTTGATGACTTGTTTTTTATTTCCAATAAGAGAGTTAAAAGACTTTCACTTGCTCTTTCAAAAATTAAAGACATCTATTGGGGAGCTACTACTCGTGCAGACAAAGGAGATCTTGAACTTCTAACTTTGATGCGTAAAGCAGGATGTCGATTAGTTTTTGTAGGTGTAGAATCTGGAAATCAAGTTATTTTAGATCAGATCCACAAAAAGACGACTTTGAATCAAATAGAACAATACTTCGACAATATCAAAAAATCTCGGATGGATTCTCTGGCATCAGTCTCATTTGGTTTTCCTGGGGAGACAAAAGAGACCATTGAGTCTACTGTGGATTGGATAATTAATCGTCTTGATCCTTCGCTAGCACTGTTCACGCTTGCTACACCATATCCAGGAACAGAATTTTATGAAAAAATGCTTGCAGAAGGAAGAATAAAGGAGCAGGATTATTCTAAATACAATTTATTCTATCCGATCACAGAATTATCAGGTTTAACTAGAGATGAGATGAAAAACTTAACCAAGTTGGCATATAAGCGTTTTTATATGCGTCCACGCAAAATTTGGCAAAATACGTTACGAGAACTACGGTATTCGATGGAAAGTTATGGTTTTGGACAATTTTTATATAATAGTCAGGTTTTTGCTAAAGGAATAATCAACATGAAGATCCTAACCTCCATGTAGACTGATTAAAGTACTAATTTTCCTTTAGAAGTTAAAATATAGGATTTAGATTTCGATTCAAGCTCTTTGATCAAATCTTTCTGTTCTAATTCATGGATGGCATTGTTAAAATCAGAATCTTCTAAAGTTTGACCTGTTATTTTGCTCATTTCCTGCAATTGACCTTTTACAAGTAATATATGGATATCTCGTTGTTGTGCAATTATTTCTAAAATCGATAATGACAAGTTAGACAGTTCAACCTCATTCACTTGATTTCATCCCAGATACATTAGATAAAAACTCTTTCAGTCTTTGAATTTGAGATATTCGTCTCTCGAATTCACTTTTTCAGAGTAATATAAAAAACAATAAAAGGTTATAAGGAAATATTCATACGACCTTCTCTATAATTCAAAATAGATAACACGATCCAAGATACTCAAGCTGTAAATTAGAGGTGAATTAGGCTGGAGGATATAAGAAGTTTAATTGTCAAAGCAAAGGCCCTAAAACAAAACAAACAAGTTTCAGAAGCAATAGAAATCCTTAATCAAGCACATGAGATTGGAATTACCAATAATGAGGTTGAAAATCTCGTAGATATTCATAATCAGCTAATGTTACTACACTATCAAAACAACGACTCCGAATCCTTTCAAAAATCCTTTAAATTTGCACGTACTTTGGCAGCAAGAATTAATTACAACAAAGGTCTTGTAGAAAGTTATATGAATAAAGCTTGGATCGAAACCGATAACAAAAACTTTATTGAAGCTATCACACACGCATCTCAAGCTCTAGCGATTGATGAAATTCTAGAAAGCGCAACAGCCTTCACCACGGCATTGTACATTATTTCTGAAGCAAATTATAGTGTCGGAGACAGCGTGAAAGGGGACAAGTATAAGAGTCTATACCAACAAAAATTAATGAAGCTGACCGAGAACGAGGAGCAAGTACTTCGCAGTATTGAAGGCTTATCAGTTGGTATCACAAAGGAAGAAGATTTAGATTCGCGTGTTAAACAGGCCTTACAAGAGCTAGATTCTTTCTAAGCTCCAAAATTCTTTATTGTTGGTCATATTCAATATCTGGAGTCACGTTTCAGCGCAATGGTCAATGTA